>CAZSEG010000032.1:15350-24735 GCA_964605875.1 uncultured Chitinophagaceae bacterium | reverse complement strand
CCACCTGCATCGGGTTCAATGTTTCGATAGATAAGTTTTTGAGAATATCCTGTTGGGAGTAAGCTGTACTTTGCATCGGGCGAAGATAGTTTTATAGTGGCGAATGGCGGCTACTCCTTATTGCCCGTGAATAATATTGTGTCATCAAAATTTCAATCACTAACATTGCGCTATGCAGTTCTCGGATGTAATAGGGCAGGAAGGCGCAAAGCGCAAGCTGATGAATATGATTTCATCGGGCAGAATGCCGCACGCGCTGTTGATTAGCGGCAGCGAAGGCTCGGGTGGCTTGCCCTTAGCTTTTGCCGTTGCGCAATACTTAAACTGCGAAAACCCAAGCCAAACTGATTCGTGTGGTGTTTGCAATTCTTGTTCAAAGTCGAAAAAATTTATTCACCCCGATATATTTTATACTTATCCAACCATTGTAAAAAAGAGTGGCGATAAGCCTCTTAGCGCGGAATTTATTACCGAATGGCGCAAGGCAATTAACGAAAATCCATACATCACCTATAATGAATGGTTAGATGCCATTGGCGCAGAAACGAAGCAGGGCAACATCACTTCAAATGAATGTCACGAAATAGTAAGGCGCATCAGTTTAAAAAGCTACGAAAGCAAATACAAAGTGCAGATTGTGTGGCTTGCCGAATTGCTGCGCGAAACAGGAAATGTATTGCTGAAAAGTATTGAAGAGCCGCCTGCGGGCACGGTGTTTATTTTGGTTACAGAACAACCCGATTTGATTCTTACTACAATATTATCGCGCACACAATTGTTGCGTTTGCCGCCTATCGAAACCGAAGCTATTGAGGCGGCTTTGCAGCAAAAGTTAGAATTGGACAAACGAGGCGCAGCACCCGAAATAGCGCATCTTGCCAATGGCAGTTGGGTAGCTGCAATGGAACTTGCGCAAAACGAGCAGATAGAATCCGAAGCGATTTTTTTGGCGTGGCTGCGCTTTTGTGCGGGAAAATTTTCTTCACAAACAGCTTCGGGTTTGATAGGTTGGATTGATGAATTTCTAACGCTCGGCAGAGAAAAACAAAAGCAGTTGTTGCAATATGGTTTGTTCTTCATCCAAAATTGTTTGGAAGAAAAAACTACCGGAAACAATCGCTTGCAGCAAGGCGCATTGGAAGCATCCAAAAAAATTGCAGCAAGATACCCTTTAGCAACACTAAAGGAAGTACATGATGTGCTGAATAAATTTCACTATCACATTGAGCGCAATGCGCACGCTAAAATTGCGGCTATGAGTAATTCTCTTTTAATTTCTGAGGCATTTAATGCTTAATCAATCATCAAAAATAAATCCGCAATGGAAAACAATTTCTTTAGTTCAACTTTAGGCAGATTCAGGTTGGTAGCAATTTTAGAAGGTATTTCTTACTTGGTATTGCTGTTTATCGCCATGCCGATGAAATATATCTGGCATCTGCCGCTTGCCGTGAAATACACGGGCTGGGCGCATGGCGTTTTGTTTGTGCTGTATATGCTTTTGCTGCTGTTGGTGTGGATTGAATTAAAATGGAAATTCTCCAAAGTGTTGTGGGCGTTTGTTGCTTCGCTGATTCCTTTCGGAACATTTATTTTGGACAAACAATTACAGGAAGAGCCGGATTGAAGTTATGAACTATCTACTGAAATATTTTACGACTATAGAAATTTAACCACGTAGAAACATAGTTGAGAGGTGGGAGGTGAGGGTTGAGAGGAATTTGTTTGCGCAAGCAAACTCTCTGTGTACTCTGTGTGAAAAGTTTACATAGCCAAAACAACTTTCTGATATAGCCCGCTATCGGAATCAACTATGTTTCTATGTGGTTAAATAAAGTATTTGGCTGTTTTTAATCCATAATTCACGTTTACTCTTAACAACAAAAGTAACCAAATCAAGAAATGGTGAAGTGAGGATTACAGACAATAAAAAACCCGCCTCACGGCAGGGTTTCAAAAGTTTCTTTCAGAAAACAGATTAATCAACCTTCCGGTTAGCTCTTACAAGCACCTCATCAATCATGCCGTATTCTTTAGCTTCGGCAGCGCGCAACCAATAGTCGCGGTCGCTATCGGCTTGCACTCTTTCAATTGATTGCCCGCTGTGGTTGCTGATAATTGCGTACAATTCATCTTTTATCTTTCTTATTTCTTTTACCGAAATATCAATATCACTGGCTTTACCGCCAATGCCGCCCAACGGCTGGTGAATCATCACGCGGGCATGAGTCAGTGCTGTGCGCTTTCCTTTTTCGCCTGCGCATAGCAACACTGCCGCCATAGATGCCGCCACACCTGTGCAAATAGTAGCCACATCCATATTTACATACTGCATGGTATCATAAATTCCCAAGCCGCTGTAAACCTCACCACCCGGTGAGTTGATATAAATCTGCACATCGCTGCGCGCATCGCTGCTTTCAAGAAAAAGCAATTGCGCCTGAATAATGCTTGCGATATAATCATCTACAGCCGTGCCTAAAAAAATAATTCTGTCCATCATCAGACGGCTGAAAACATCCACCTCTCTGAAAGGCATCGGGCGCTCTTCAATTACTGTTCTGGTCAGGTTGCGCACCGGATGCAGCGATTCAATTTTATTGATGTATGATTCCACACCCAAGCGGTTGATGCCGTGATGCTTTACTGCGTAGTTGGTGAAGTCCTTTGCTTCTTTAATATTCATGAATATCTTTTGTGTTGCTTTAAAATATACGTTGGTGCGTCAATGTTGCACAAGACGAACGAGAATAACAAATATTGAATGTTGTACATTTCAACATTTGTAAAAAGGCAGTTCTAAAAATTGTATGAAGAATAGAAAAAGCGGCTTACTTTTTTGTACACTCGTAGCCCGCCAACTGGTATTCTTTTATGGTCTTTTCAAACATCTCTTTTTCACCATAAAAGTTCTTCTTGCACAGTTCCCTTACATCGGGATTGTCTTTTGTTCCCAAATTACATTCATAACAATTGCTGCAACCTGAAATTGTAAAAGCAGCCGAGATTAAAGCTAAAGCGAAGTATTTCATTATTTGTATCTGAATTTTAAAAAACGCGCCAATCAACTTTCATTGATTGGACATTTCACAAGGCGAAACTAACAAAACTATAAATAAGGCAATCGGAAAATACATAGCTTCGCGCCATGCGGCTGAATGCTTTGCTTTTATTGATGTTTATCGGGTTGGGAGTTCGCGCTCAAATTATCTCTACCTCATCGGGCAGTTTTACCACTTCTACTTCACTTAACGGTATGATATGCGTGGCGGCAAGTTCGCCTAAATATCAGCCTGCCGAAATTCAGATTGTGGTTAGAACAGGCTCTGTTTACGAACGAGTATATCAATCCGGCATTTCAACCGTTGTGGGCGAAATTGTGAGCGACAGAATCAACAAAGCATTGGCAACGGGCAGGTATCCGAATTTCAGATTTGCTTACGTTCAATCTTACGAAAATTCAACATTTAAATTCAAATCTCCAAATGCCGAACTTTCTTCATTGCTGAATTTTATCGCCAAAGAATTTACGGGCATTAAAATCGTGAATGAAGACCTACAAAAATTCATTCCTGTTGTAAATGAAAAGCGCGCATTCGATTCTCTTGACAGTAAAAATCAATATCGTTTTGTTGTGCATCACCGCCTCTTTAAAAGAGATTACGACAAAATGCTTTTGTATGGCGAAGCGGCTGATTTGGAAAGGCTTACAACCTTAGACGTTGATTCTTTTTACCGCATGAATTATGTGCCGAACAATGCAACCGTAACTGTGTTTTCCGCGCTTGGCATCAACCAGCAAATCCAGATGGTGGAGCAAGCGTTAATCAATTGGCGCAGAACAGATTTCAACCCCGATGAACTCACAAAAATCAGAACTTTTAAACCGATGATTTATTCAACGCAAGACGTTGTTATCAATGAATCGGAAACAGGGAGATTAACTTATGCCTCGCTTGCTTCGGGCACAAGAAGTTATTTGCGCGGCACTTACTTTAACTACCTGTTAAGCGCAATGCTGAACGATACTACACAAGGTTTTTTCAAGGCAATGTATGAGGAAGAAATCAATCCCAAAAAGGTTTCTGCACAGTTTGATGCCGGAAGTTTTTACGGTATTTTCAAGATAATTATTCAACCGCGTGAAGAAGAATTTGAAGCAACTCACAACCGGGCTTCTTATCTTTTTACAAAGTTGCACGAATACGTTAATGATGAATCCGTAGCTAAAGCAAAGCGGAAATTCGAGGAAGAATACAAAGCACTTCGCGAAACACCGGACTTCATTCCCATGAACGTGAAATTTTATTTCACCAACAGCGATAAATATTTTGAAACATTAAACGACAGTGTTCAAAGTCTTAATACAAAAGAGTTTTTGAAGTTCGTTTACACAACTTACAGCATTGGCGCATTTGCCAATATTCTTGAAACCGACAGCGCACATTTAGAAAGCGAAAACGTTGCCGATTGGTTTGAAAATGTGGATGAAAATATTTCAAACGAATCGTTTACTTACCGCAAAAACATTGCCGATTTGGAGGGAGAAGATAACGCTAAACTGTTACGAAAATTAGTGCAATGGCTGAAAATAAACCCCGACATTCAGTGCCAGATAAATGGCAGCTCCGATAAAAAAGAATACAACAAATTCTCCAATGCCGATGTGTTTGAATTTATTGACACCATTTCTACTTTCAGAAAATACAAACCCGATTTGTATAAAAAGAAAATAATTCGTTTGGAACTTTTGCGTTCATACAAAGTAATCAAGTTGCTTGTGGAAAATGAAATTGAGCTAAACAGATTATCGGGAACAGCAATGACATACTCCTCAAAAACCGATGAGCAATATGCCAACAACAGAAGATGCACTTTAACCTTAAACAGATTGAGAAAAAGATTACCGCTCAGGGACATAAATATATTTGGGAAATAAAAATCATGATAACAAAAACACCATCAGAGTCAACAATCATTATGACGGAAATCGTTCTGCCGAACGATACCAATGCGCTGCACAATTTGCGCGGAGGAAAAATTTTGCACTGGATGGATATTGCTTCTGCTATTGCTGCGGGCAAACATTCAAATTCAATTGTAGTAACCGCTTCGGTGGATAATGTGAGTTTTGAAAACCCGATTAAATTGGGCGATGTGGTAACTATCACTGCAAAAGTTACGCGCAATTTCAACACTTCGCTCGAAACGCATATTGAAGTGTGGGCAGAAAATCTTCCATCGCAAACACGCTATCGCTGCAACGAAGCCTACTACACTTTTGTAGCTTTGGACAGCAACGGTCGCCCGCGAAAAGTGAATCCGCTTTTGCCCGAAACTGAAGAAGAAAAAAAGCAATTTGAAAGTGCTTTGCGCAGACGCGAATTGCGCTTGGTTCTTGCAGGAAGATTAAAACCTGCTGATGCTAAAGAATTGAAAGCAATGTTTGTTGCCGGATAGATGCCTTCAATTAAATCAACTTGATGCCTTTTGGCAGCAGTTCGATTTTTTCCTGTTTGTATAAAGCACCCACCGCTTTTTTAAAAGCCTTTTTGCTGATGCCGAATCGCTCGTAAATTTCTTCGGGGCTGCTTTGGTCGGTGATGGCTAAGTGTCCGTTGTTTGCTGTCAGTTTCTGTAAAATCAATTCTGTGTTCGGGTCTATGAAATTGCGGTAGCCGATGGGTTGAATGGAAATATCCAACTTGTTGTCTTCGCGGATTCTTTTCACAAAACCTTTCAGCCTGTCGCCAATGTTCAATGGCTTGAAAACTTCATTATTAAACACCAAACCTTTGTGTTTGTGATTTACAATAACATTAAAACCGAGTTCGGTTTTTTGCGCAACAAGCAAGTCCACCTCATCGCCTTCTTCAACCGTCAGTGTTTCGTTATCCAAGAAATTATCCAAGCGGTTGCTTGCATAAAGGCGGTCGGTTTCTTTATCCAAATCAAGGTAAACAACATACCATCTGCCCGGCTCCATTTTGCGCCTTTGCTCTTTGAACGGCACAAACAATTCCTTCTCCATACCCCAATCCATAAATGCGCCAACGGCAGAAACATCCGTAACTTTTAATAGGGCAAACTGATGTAAAAGAATTTTCGGCTCGGTGGTAACGGCAACTTTCCGCTCCTCGTGGTCGCGGTAAACAAACACACGCATCTTAGCACCCACTTCGTATTTTACGGGACAATATTTATCGGGCAGCAGCACATCTTCGCCTTCCCCATCGCCCAAAAACAAGCCAACGCTCACGCCTCTTAAAATTGTCAATTCCTGATGTTTGCCTACTTCTATCACTGCTTGTTTGTTTAGTGCAATGTTAGTCAATTTTGAGGCTTGCTTTTTGCGGGATTGAAAACCTGCAATAAAGGTTCGGAATTGCAGATTTCGAAGAGCAGAAGATTTCGCTTGTGTCTTTTACGCGTTTTTTCTTGTAATATTCTCCCAACTCCTGCATACTACACTGTTTATACTCCCGCAAGAAAATAGCTTATAGCTGTTATTATTGCAATAACAAATCTGCAAAATGGGCAACAGCTATAAAATAACCGACTCGCACGGCATTTACTTTATGAATTTGAAATATACTGTACGAGCTTTGCCCCTACTACTCACTGCCTACTGCCTACTTTTGTCTTATTCTTCAACCGCCCAAACTCCCGCCCAACTTTTTAAAGCAGGCACAGAAAGTATAAATAAAGGTGAATATTATGCTGCGGCAAGATACCTGAAACAGTCGCTTGATAAAGATGACGACCAGGCAGAAGTCTGGTTCAATTATGCCGAAGCAAGCAGGCAGTTCAATGACTACACAAATGCTGCAAAAGGATATGAAGAATGTATAAAACGCGATAAGGAAAAAGCCTTTCCGCTTGCGTTGTTTTGGTTGGGAACAATGCAGCAAAACAATGGCGATTACAATGAAGCAAAAGAAACTTTAACCGAGTTTAAAACACGCTACCGAAAAAAAGATTTCTATGCATTAAAAGTGCAACAGTTGATTGAAAGCTGCGCGTGGGCTTCAGCAAATCAAACTGTAAACGACAGCATTGAAGTTATTCATGAAGGCGATAATATCAATACAACTTTTTCGGAAATCAATCCGGTAATTTCGGATGAAGGTTTATATTTTTCTTCTACAAAAACAGTTTCGGGCAGAGTGTTTCGCACAAGGATTTACAATGCTTCTACCAATGAAACTTTTGCTCCGGGCATGGACGATGCAAGCACAAAACATATTGCCAACGGAAGTTTTTCAAACCATAAAATTTATGGCAGAGAATTTTTCTTTACACAATGTGGCATTGAAAATGGTAACTCGCGATGTGAGATTTTTGTTTCAAAATTTGAGCAGAATAAATGGCAAACCGCAAAGCCGCTTCCTGTAAATGTAAACCTGCCGGGACACACAGCTACGCATCCAAATTTGGCAATTGATGAAAGCGGAAATCAATGGTTGTTTTTTACTGCAAACCGCCCGGGCGGTAAAGGGAAAATGGATATTTGGCTGAGTAAAAGATTGGCTGCTTTTGAATGGGATTACCCGCAAAATGCAGGCGCAGCAATCAACACAGCCGATGATGAAGTAACGCCCTTTTATTTTCAAAAAGAGAAAACACTATATTTTTCTTCCAACTGGCATTACGGTTTTGGCGGCTTTGATGTTTTTAAATCGCAGGTAAATTCTATCCCATCTGCTTCGTTTGAAAAGCCTAAAAATTTGGGCTTGCCACTCAATTCTTCTGCCAATGATTTGTATTATGTAATGAATGATACGCTTGCTTATTTTTCAAGCAACAGGAAAGGTTCAAAATTTATTGAAGCAGAAACTTGTTGTAATGATATTTATAGGATAGAGAACAGAGGGCAGAGAGCAGATGGTTCGACTTCGCTCACCATGACAAAGGATGGAGAACAGAGAACTGAAATCAGCGAAGAGTTGCAAGTTACGAGTAACGAGTTGCGGGAAAATGAAAATGAGTTGCAAGTTACGAGTAGCGAGTTACGGGAAGGTAAAGATGTTATTGTTGAAACCCAAAACACTCACAACTCATCACTCATCACTCATCACTCAACTCTATCATTTAACTTTCCGATTCAACTCTATTTTCATAACGATGAGCCGGATGCAAAAAATATGCGCGACACTACTTCATTGAGTTATGTCGAAGCATTTCAGTCGTATATCAATCTTACAAATGAATATGAAACTGAGTTTTTAAAGGGCGTAAAAACGCATGAAAAATCTTCTGCGCAAAAGCATATTCAATCTTGGTTTTCGGATACTGTAGAATACAATTTTCGTCAGTTAATACATTTCAGTTCATTACTCTTGAATGAGCTGCAGCAAGGAAAAAAAGTGAGCATAACAATCACAGGATATTGTTCACCACTCAATTTCAATGAGTACAATTTACATTTAGGAAATCGCAGGGTTGCCAGCCTGCTGAATTTCTTTTACACTTACCAAAATGGCGTTTTATTATCGTATCTGAACACCGGAAAATTATTGTTTGAAAACATTTCTGCCGGAGAAGAACGTTCTTCAAAATATGTAAGCGACAAACTTGAAGATTTGCGCAACAGTGTTTACAGTCCTGATGCCGCACGAGAGAGAAGGGTTGAGATTTTGAAAGTTACAGTTGATTAAAATTCACTCTAATCTCAAATAAGGTTTTACTTTGTTGAATGTGCTGTCATTCAACATCATTGCTCTTTGTGAGGTTTCAATTGTTGTAAATTTTCCGTGTTGTTCACGGTAAGCAATCAATAATCTGCCGGCAGTAAATTTTATGTAAGGATGCTTTCCCAAAACTTCTATCGCTGCATTGTTTACTGAAATTGTAGCAATATCTTTTGCATCAATGATTACAAGCGGAGCGATTTTTTGAACGGTTGAATCGGGCAAATTCCAAACTTCTTTGAGTTGTGAAATTTCATAAAAGCCGCCAAGCAATGTTCTGTATTTGAAAATTCTTCGGGCGTAGCTTGCACCTATTCCGTTTAATTTTACCAACTCAAAAGTGTCTGCAAGGTTGATGTTGATTAACGGTTTTGCAAAGGTTTTATTTTCTTCTTTCGATTCAGATTTTTGTTGCGCAAATTCTTTCTTTTCTTCCGGTATTACCACATAATTTTTCAATCGCTCATAGCCCTTTTCGCCTATCACATAAATCTTTGCAAGGTCTTCCGCCCTGCGAAATTTAAAGCCTTTTGATTTTGCTTTTTCAATCGCTTCTGCCTGCTTTTTGCTCATGCCCAATTTTTCCCATTCTTCAACCCCGATTGTATTCGGATTGAAATGAAAAAGCGTTACGGTTTTTGTTGTGAATTTTTTTTGCGTTCCGAAATCATTTTCGGCATAAGGATTAAATGCGG
>CAZSEG010000032.1:0-15340 GCA_964605875.1 uncultured Chitinophagaceae bacterium | reverse complement strand
TCAGTTTTTTGTAATGAATCGCGCGTTTTTGCCGCATCAATTTCTTTTTGAAAAGCCAATACTTCTTTCCTGAAATCTTTTCCATCGGAAAACTTCGGAGGATTGAACCATAAGTAAATTCTCGGAGCAACGGCAACAACCAAAATCAAAACAACCAACGCAACAACACCGCGCAACTGCGGCTTGGTGAAATAGAGGAACTGCCTAAGCGGGTTCATGGAGGGTGGAATTTATTTATCGGAATAATGTCCCATTGCAGCGATGACTTCAACCGTAACAATGTTTTCGATAACTTTGTAAACTAATCTGTCTTTATGATTTATTCTTCTCGACCAATAGCCGTGCATACTATGTTTTAATGCTTCGGGCTGACCCGTTCCCTCGAATGGATGCTCCTCTAATTCGCGGATAAGTTTTGTGATTTTATTGATAGTAGCTTTATTTCCCGATTCTTTATGTTTTCGTAAATCCCTAATAGCCGTTTCGGTATAATGGATTAAATACTTTCCCATAGGTCTTCAGTATTTATTTGTATTCGTTTGTCGTATTTATCTGCTTTCAAAACTTTTTCAACAAACTCGGGATTGTACGGGCTTTCTTCTTCCGTTTCTATCAACTTTACCGCTTTGCTTTCTTTTGCCGTAGAGCGCAGCAATTCCATGATGGCTCTTCCCAAACTGTTTCGCTCATTTATTTTAACCGTCAGCGTTGTCATAACTATTTGTTTTATGCAAAGGTAAAATAATTTACCCTTAGAAGTTTGATGCTATTCACCACTTATCAGCCACAGGCAGCTTACGTTTATTCTGTATCATTTTTCGAGTTGTAATATTTCAGCATTGCAGTCTGTAATTCCGCTTGTTTAGCAAGGGCATATTCGTCACTAATTATCATCATTGGTATCGCTGCCTCCTGATTTAGAACGTCTAAAAGTCCTTTGCGGATAAGCTCGTTTTCCCTTTCAATACGTCCGTGTCCTACTGGAGAATAAATATTCCGCTTGATTAACACTTTGTCAAAGTTGTAGCCGAGTGATTGTCCCATTTCATAAAGTAAGTTGGCAAGCAACTCTTCGTTACGAACGCTCCAAATTGTTAAGTTTTCGTTCGTATCCACCTTGATACACAAGTTGTCAAAATACTCCTTCCAAGCGTCAATAACCTTTTTGTATTTTTTGTCGCCCGAAAACTCCAAGTCAATTCTGTTCAAAGCTTCAACGTGTGAAGCAGAAAGTGTCGCTCCACGACTTGCCATAAGCATTTTAAAAATATTGAGTTTTCTATTTTGTATTTCTCTATTACGGTCAAGATACTTTTGAAGTTGAACTGCTATTATAGGTCCTAAAATAATTGCAATAAGTGTCAATATTTCATTGAGTGTTAAACGTGGTTTTGCTGAAACTGCTGGAATTTCTGTCTGTCCAAGCGTAATTGTAGCCGTTACGATGAAGGTCAAAAGTGTAATTATCCGTTTCATATTGTCATTGTATTGAGTGTCTGTTAAACTTACTGGTAACAATAAAATCCCTACGCATCCACCCTCGCATACTTCGCATGAGCCTCGATAAACTCCCTGCGCGGTGGCACTTCATCGCCCATCAACATGCTGAAAACGTGGTCGGCTTCGGCAGCGCTTTCAATAGTAACTCTTTTCAATGTGCGCGTTTCGGGGTTCATGGTTGTTTCCCATAACTGTTCTGCATTCATCTCTCCCAAACCTTTATAGCGTTGCGTGTGAACGCTATCGCGGTTGCCGCCTTTTGCCAGTTGGTCAATGGCTGCTTCGCGTTGCTGGTCGTTCCAGCAGTATTGCTGCTCTTTGCCTTTCTTCACTAAATACAGTGGCGGAAGCGCGATGAAAATTCTTCCTTCATCCACTAACTTTTTCATGTAGCGGAAGAAGAAAGTCAGAATCAAAGTAGTGATGTGCGAACCGTCCACATCGGCATCACACATGATGATTACTTTGTGGTAACGCAGCTTTTCGATGTTCAGTTCCTTGCTGTCTTCGGCAGTGCCAATGCGCACACCAAGCGCAGTAAAGATGTTACGGATTTCATCATTGTCGTAAATCTTATGCTCCATTGCTTTTTCCACATTCAGGATTTTACCTTTTAATGGAAGTATGGCTTGAAAATTACGGTCGCGACCCTGCTTGGCTGTGCCGCCCGCAGAGTCTCCCTCCACTAAGTAGATTTCGCAAGCCGCGGCATCTTTACTGCTGCAATCGGCAAGTTTGCCGGGCAATCCGCCACCGCTCAATGCGCCTTTGCGCTGCACCATTTCGCGCGCTTTGCGCGCTGCATGGCGGGCGGTTGCTGCAAGAATTACTTTATCGAAAATTATTTTCGCCAGCTTGGGATTTTCTTCCAAAAAATGTTCCAATACTTCACCAAAAACAGTGTCCACAATACCGCCAACTTCGTTGTTGCCGAGTTTGGTTTTTGTTTGACCTTCAAATTGCGGTTCAGGCACTTTCACCGAAATAACCGCAGTTAAACCTTCGCGGAAGTCATCACCGCTTACTTCGATTTTTACTTTTTCAAACAGCTTGTTTTTATCGCCATAAGTTTTGAAAGTGCGCGTCAAAGCTCTGCGGAAACCCGCCACGTGCTGACCGCCTTCAATGGTGTTGATGTTGTTTACATAGCTGAAAATATTTTCGGTGTAGGAAGTGTTGTACTGCATGGCAACTTCCACTGCAACCATGTCGCGGTTTCCTTCTACATAAATCGGGTCGGGAATTAAAGGCTCGCGTGTGCCATCCAAATATTTTACAAATTCTATCACACCGCCCTGGCTATGGAAATTGTTTGAACGGAAATTGCCCTCCGCATCTTTTTCGCGCTCATCGGTGATAGTCAGGCTGATGCCTTTATTCAAGTAAGCCAACTCGCGAATACGCGCTTGTAAGGTTTCGTAGTTGTAAACCGTAGTTGTAAAAATTGTTCCATCGGGTTGAAAGGTTACAACCGTTCCGCGCACATCAGTTGTGCCTACTTCTTTTACAGGATAAAGTGGTTTGCCGATGCCATATTCCTGCATGTATTTTTTGCCCTCGCGATGCACTTCAACAGTTAAGTGTGTGGAAAGCGCATTCACACAACTTACACCCACACCGTGCAATCCGCCCGAAACCTTATAGGAATCTTTATTGAATTTCCCTCCTGCATGAAGCACGGTCATTACAACTTCCAACGCGCTGCGCCCTTCTTTTTCGTGCATATCCACAGGAATACCGCGACCATCGTCCCTTACGGTTATGGAATTGTTTTCGTGAATCGTTACGTAAATGTTTTTTGCATGACCTGCCAACGCTTCGTCAATGGAGTTGTCAACCACCTCGTAAACCAAGTGGTGCAAGCCCTTTACGCCTGTGTCGCCAATGTACATGGCGGGGCGTTTGCGCACGGCTTCCAAGCCTTCTAAAACCTCAATGCTGCTTGCTGAATATTCTTTTGGTTGAGATGGGGTTTCAACGGTTGTTTCCAATTCTGTACTCATTAGTTATTTACTTTAAAAAATAGTGGCGCGAAGATACTCTTTTCGGGCAGAAAACCGCTTTAAAACCAAGCTGTTTTGAGGGATTTTGTGGATAAGTTTCAGCCTTTTTGATTGCACGCGGAGTACACGGAGAACACAGAGCGTTTGCTTGCGCAAACTTAGGTTTCGCGCGGAGGCGCAAAGGCGCAGAGCATTTCACTCATTGGTTCGCCATTTTTTTACAAAAGTCAAATAGAACAGTAAAGGCTTCGGGTATTACCTGTAGGAAATAACATCCTAAAATGTAACTTATTCCAATTGCAAGACTGCGAATTGTAATATTTAGTATGGTAGATGAATATTCCGGAATAAGATAGCCTAACAGTAAACAAACTATAATTATTAAAATGATTTTTAATGTGTCTAAATTGTAAGGTTGTAGTTTAAATGTGTTGTAAACAATAAAGAATTTAGCAATAAAGTAAGTGAAAGCAGAAAGGCATGTAGCAATTGCTGCTCCGGTTATTCCAAAATGAGGAATAAATATGATGTTCAGAATAAGCGCAAGTATGACTACTCCTATTAGTGTAATGCCGCCTTTCCAGAAATTTTTTGAGCTGAAAATGATTTGATTATTTGCTCCTCCGGCAATATTAAACAATGCGCCAATGCTGATAATATAGACTACATCAATTCCTCCCATATATTCAGCCGGAAGCAGCGATAACAAATATTTGATATTTGCGGTAATCCCTACAAATATCAGTCCACCGATGATAAGCAAGTAGTTAGCTGATTTGTAGTATATTTTTTTGATTTCTTCAAAATCATTTACAGATAATGCCTGTGCTATTTTTGTTCCTGCTATACGGTCAAGAGCATTTAATGGGGCTTCAATGATGTTTGGAATAAATGCTGCAATTGTGTAAATGCCTACAAGTTCCAGCTTGAAGTATTTTGCAATAATAAGAGAGTCTATAAACTTAATACCGAGAGAGGCTACTGATATAAAACTCATCCATATTCCAAATATCACTATCTCTTTGAAGTTGCTGTTTTGTAATTTGCGCCAATTGATGGATAAACTTGGCGTATCTATTTTAAAAATATAGAGCAAAAGCGAGATGCTTTGTAGTCCGTATATGCCCACGAAAAGAATGATAAACAGTTGAAGATTTACCAGTTTAATAAAGTAAATTGTAAATAGAATGATGGATAATACCCGTATTAAAATATCGTTGAAAATTGATGGATAGGTGGATTTGAACAGTGAATTGCAGTATAAAGAGAGTACCGCATTAAATCCTATAAAAAAACTAAACGGAAGCACTAAGTAATAGTATTCCGTAAATTGTTTTGATTGTTCCTGATAGATTTGGCTGAATGTGCTTTTGAAGATAAGTAAAAATAAGCCTATCGTAAGTAAGCCTATTGCCATAAAGAGAAGAATCAAACCAAAGAACCCGTTATGCCCATTGCTTGGGTTTCTGAACATCGGGAAGTATTTAACAGTAATCACGCCAATGCCAAGCGGCAGGAAAACGCCAATTAAAGAAGAAAAATTAAAGAGTACCCGAGTGAGTCCAATCTCCTCTGCGGTAAGAAATAGAGGTTGGATATACAACAGGCTGATAAAACCAAGTAGAATACCCGTGAACGTAACTACTGTGTTTTTAAGACCTTGCCGCTGAATTATGCCCATTTCAGAAACGATATTGGTTTGCGGTTGTGAATATGAAAATAGTAATTTGTTTTGCTATTGAATTTTGCTTGAGTTTTGGAAAATAGACTATAAAACATAGTTTGATTATCAACTTTAATTGATGGATGACAGCCGGCTTTCTGCCGAAAGCCTAAGTAACAAATTATGAAATATACATTGTCAGTTACCAAAAAGATTGCACGTAAGATAGTTTTTCCATTAGTATTAAAATTAAATTTGGAAAAACTGTTTTCATTTTTTGCCGCTGATAACAAGTTGATTTTGGTTTATCATGGTGTAGTTGAACAGCCTAATCATGGAGTTAGTGTCGGTCCTATCGCTTTGTCTCAGTTTGAAGAACATCTGAAATATTTTAAAGCAAACTTCGATATTGTAAGCCAGGAGGAGATATTTCAAATGTATCGTTCCGGACACAAACCCAAACGGAAAACAATTGCCATTACTTTTGATGACGGGTATGAAAATAATTATCTTCTGGCATATCCATTATTAAAAAAATATGCTGTTCCGGCAACTATGTATATCATTTCAAAATGTATTGAGGATGATAATTTGGTTACATGGTATGATACTGTTGATTTGGTGAAACACCGGATTAGCGTAGAGGAATTGAAAAAACATTCTTTGAAAGGTGTTGATGTACATTCAATTGATGATTTAAGGGCTTATATTAAGCGAGCCGATATGCAAGCCCGCGAATTGCTTTTTGAAGATTTGAACAGGCAAGCAGATATACGCGATGTTATTGCCAAAACGGACAGAACACATTGGAAGCTGATGAACAGCAACCAAATAGCCGAATTGGCAAATTCAGGGTTGGTAGAGATTGGCGCACATTCGCATAATCATCCTAATTTGGGTGAAGTGGCATTGGCTCATGCAGCACACGAAATCAGCAGGAGTAAACAATTGTTGGAAGAAGTGATACAAAAGGAAGTTAAATCAATCGCGTTTCCCGATGGCAGTTATACAAGTGAAGTTAAGTCACTTTGTCTGTCTGCCGGATTTGAAAATTTATTGGCTGTTGAATACAGATTGCCCGAAGATAATTCAGACAGGAATATTCTTCCGCGTTGGTGCATAAGTTCTACCACAACATTTGAATCTAACATGATTCAGGTAAATCGAGGTTTTCAAATATATGGATTTTAGAAGGTGTCAAAATCTGCCATCATGAATTTGAATTGGTGTAAAGGCAAATCAGAGTTTAAATTTAAGTAGCCGATGTAACTCCCTTCTGTGGCTTCCACTTTTCCCTTTAATATGGAATCCCATGTGGTTTCTTTTCCCACAGAGAAAATAATTTTGGTGCAACCCAACCAAAAAGCAAGTTTTGAAATTTGCGCTGTAAAATATTTCCAATCTGTGGTTTTCGCATCTGCATCTCCAATCGCCAACGCTCCATCAACTTTTACCCAACAAGTCAATGCTCCAACCTTAACAATTTTGTTAGGTAGATATGATTTATAGTTGAAGAATTTATCATCGCGATATACTATTCCGAATTTGGACGAATCAACAGAGCTATCAAGTATGCGGGAATTGCTTTTGAAAGCACTGAACACTAAGTTAGCGTATAAGTTGTAAACGTAAGCAAGTGCGGGTATTTTTTTGGCTATGGCAGCGAGCGGCAGCGTTTTTATACTCCAGTTGAAATTGACCATGTTTTCGTTGTGTGTCCATCCCAATTTTTTTGTAAACCCCGGGTAAGAGTTTTTATTCGGGAAGCCGAAAATAAATTGAATGTCTTTAGCTTTAGCAAGGTCATAAGTCATTTTGGCAAGGGTAGTAAACAATCCTTTGCCTCCGTGATTCGGGTGCGTCATGGTGTCTCCGGATTGTGCCGCGAGATATAATTGATTTTCAAATTTTACGAGTTGCGGATATACTCCATAGAATGCAACTGCATTTTGTTTCGTATCATAAGCAATAAATCCAAGATGCTTTACGCCAAGATAATCGGTGTCAAATTTGTGTTTGTAATAATCTATGGTGGTTTGTTCACCAAAAGCGCAATAATACAATTGTACTAAATCTTTGTACATACTTTCGTCCACTTGCTTATAGGTGTATTCTTCCATTTTACTTCATCCATTTTTTATACCAAAGTTGAAACAAAAACAAATAACTCAAGCGTTGAAACTCTATCGGTTTTTCAGCTATGTAGTTGTTGCGAAGCTGCAACACTTGAGCGGTGTCAAATATGTTTTGCTCTTTTAATTCTTTTTCGTTCAGCACTTCCATCAACAACTCTTTCAACTCGTGGCGCAACCATTTTTCGAGCGGCACACCAAATCCCATTTTTGGGCGTTCCATCATTGCTTTTGGCACATATTGATGTACTATGTCTTTCAACATATATTTCCCTATTTGGTCTTTGTATTTGAAAGAGGAAGGTAGCCTGGCGGCAAACTCAATGATGCGTTGATCTAAAAACGGTTCGCGACCTTCGAGGCTTATGCTCATGGTGGCGCGATCTACTTTTTGCAGAATATCATCTACCATATATGTTTTATATTCTGTGGCTTGAAACTTGCTTAACATATCATTGCTGCTGTTAAACAATGCGCCATCGAGAAAAGGCGTGTGCAATGCTGTAATATCTTTATTGATGAGGTTTTGCGTTTCGTAAAAACTCATCGCTTGGCTGATAATATCAAAGCGAGCTACATCATCGCCATTAGAGGCAAAATCGGTGAGCTTGCTCATTTTATTTTGACTGTCGAGGTTTTGATTGGCTTGCAATAAAGAAAAGAACTGTGCGCTGAGTGATTGCTTGTTGCCTTTTAAAAATTTAAGTTGTGAAATTCGCTTTACGGCATTAAAATATTTCGGATAACCGGCAAATATCTCATCGCCTCCATCTGCCGATAAGGCTACGGTAACGTGCTGGCGAGCCATTCGGCTGACGAGTGTGGTGGGTATAGCGGAGGTATCGCCAAACGGCTCGTCATAAATGCCGGGCAATTGTGCAATCAAGTCAAGCGTGTCTTGATAGGTGCAAATATGTTCATGATGTTCTGTGCCTAAATGATTGGCTACAGTTTTTGCATGATGTGCTTCGTTATATTTTGGGTCTTCAAACCCGATGGTGAATGTTTTTATTTTTTGCGTACTGTCTTTTTGCAACAGAGCGGCTACTGCTGTTGAATCGTAGCCACCGCTCAAAAATATACCCACAGGCACATCGGCAACCATGCGATATTGAAAAGCCGATTGCATCAATTTTTCCATTTCCGATTTTGCTTCATCGTAGCCAATGTCAAGTTTAGGTTGGTTATACACATCGGTAACATCCCAATATTTTTGAAGCAATGTTTGTTGTGTATGCAAATCTACGGTTAGAAAATGACCGGGCAACAGCTTGTAGGTGTTTTTGAAAATGGTGTGTGGTGCAGAAATGTAGCCTCGTTGAAAATACAACGCTAAAGCAGAAAAATCAATATCTTTTTTGAACGACTTGTCTGCCAACAATACTTTTAACTCTGAGCCAAATAAAATTTTAGTTGAGTGCAGCGAATAAAAGAGCGGTTTTACACCTGCGCGATCGCGAAACAAAACAACTTTATTTTTCTTGCGGTCATAAATAGCAATGGCAAACATACCGATGAAGCGGAGAACACAATCCGTTCCCCATTGCGCATAGCTTTTTAAAATAACTTCGGTGTCGGATTGCGAACGGAAGGTGTACCCTAACGCTTCCAACTCTTTGCGAATTTCTTTGTAGTTGTACACTTCGCCATTAAAAATGATGCTCAGTCCGGCTTCTTCAAATTCCATCGGCTGATGACCGAGAGCCGATAGTTCAATAATTGCCAGCCGTCTGAATCCTAAGCCTATCTGTGCGTTTGGCGAGGGGTAAAGCATTTGTCCGCTGTCGTCCGGTCCGCGATGCACAATGGTGTCGGTCATTTGTTGCAACAAACCGGCTGTCCCTTTTTGTTCAAAATCTATAAATCCTGCTATGCCACACACAGGGCGAATGTAGCTATTTTGCGGGGTAGTAAAATGCTATTTTAAAAAACAGGTACAGGATGATGGAATATGCAATTTTCATGGTGTAAATTTTACTTTTGTTTCGGTTTATTTTTGAATAAATATCAAAAGCTATTGTAGTTTGTATTATCCATGACAACTCATCGCCCTAAACTTCTGTTGGTATATAATTTTCGTTCGTCTTTTATTGCGAAAGATGCCGCTATTTTATCGAAAGAATTTTTGGTAATTGAGTTTGATTTTTTTGTGGCTAAGAAATGGCAAACTCCGCTAAAGTTTTTTGTTCAGTTCCTTTTTCTGTTGCGCCATATTTTTTCTGTTCAACTTGTGGTGTGTCAATTTGCCGGCTATCACTCGTTGTTGCCTTTGCTTTTTGCCAAAATCGCAGGCAAACCATCGTTGGTGGTTTCGGGCGGAACTGATGCGCACTATTTCCCAAACATCGGTTATGGAAATTGGCAAAAGAAGGTGTTGCGTGCGTTTACGGCTTGGTCATTTCGGTTGGCGAGTCATATTGCGCCTAAGCATAAATCACTTATGTGGTCTGAGTATGTTTATGACAATAGTGTGCCAACTCCTCAAGGTATTTCTGCTCGTTTGCCCACTTGCAGATTGAAAGCAACGGTGATTGAAAACGGTTATGATGCAACCAAGTGGAAACGAGTAAAAGAGAAAAAACCATTCACATTTTTGACCATCAGCGGAGCGTGGGAATATGGGTTTCAGCAGCAACTCAAAGGCATTGATTTGATTTTGGAAGTAGCGCCAAAGTTTTCGCAGTGTACATTTTATATTCTTGGCTTAGATGATTTTAGTCGGATTGCGAATAAGCCGGAGAATGTTGTGTTGCTACCCGCAGTGAAAAACAGTGATTTGCCGGAGGTGTACAGCGAAATGACTTACTATATGCAGTTGTCTATGGCGGAAGGTTTTCCTAACGCGCTATGCGAAGCTATGCTATGCGAATGTGTGCCGATTGGTTCTGATGTTTTTTCTATTCCTGAGATTATTGGAGATAGCGGATTTGTGTTGGAGCAACGCTCCGTATTGCAGTTGGTGGATTTGATTGCTAAGGCATTGAAAGCAGACACCGAAACGTTAGGCAAGAAAGCCCGCAAACGTATTGCAGAATGTTATACTGAAGAAAAACGCAGTCAAGCATTGCTTGGTCTTTGCCATCAATTATTGGGTCAAGCTATTTAGTTTTTCTTGCAATAATTTGGTTTGGATAAGAACTTTTGCCTTTTTGGTTGCACACGGAGAACACAGAGCGTTTGCTGGCGCAGAGAAAATTTCCCGCAACTCATAATTCATCACTCAAAACACACTTCTCGTATCAACCGCGTTTCTGCTCCTGAATTGCTGACTTCGTTTAAGTTTTGAAACAACAGAATTTTTGTTGTTGGAGGCAAATTCTTTTAAATTTTCATCATTCAAAATTTTGTTTGCTTCGATGTAATTATTATTCAGTTTATGATACTTTGCCTCTAACAGTTTTCTTTTTGCAACAAAATCTTTGCTGGCGGATTCTAACAGCGGCTCTGATAAATCTAAATACTTTTTGATGGTTTTGCGCAGTTCGTTGTGCATCTCCAATTTTTCGTAGTAATGCACCATGTTGCCTAAAACCCACAGCCTCATCCAAATGTTTTTTGTTTGCGCTTCCATTTTTTTGTATTCCGCCAATACTTCTGCGTAAAGCGTTTGGATTTCATTTTCTGTTGCTGCGAAATGTTCG
The DNA here is from genome assembly GCA_964605875.1 of uncultured Chitinophagaceae bacterium. Taxonomy (GTDB): domain Bacteria; phylum Bacteroidota; class Bacteroidia; order Chitinophagales; family LD1; genus UBA7692. Next base: position 4,401 of record CAZSEG010000032.1, on the reverse strand, counting down.
GCATACCTCACTTTATAGTAAAGCATACACAGATTATTCAAAAATGGCATATACTCGAAACTCTGATTGATTTCGGTGTGCTGCTTCAACAAATCGGGCAGGGTTTCGGTATTGAATGAACTTAACACCATTATCTGGTGGCGGATGTGCGCAAGCATATAAGGGTCTAATGATTGGTCTGCAAATTCCAATGCACTTTTAAATTCATCCAACGCCATACCGTGCAGCGATTGTTGCCACAATGTGTAGCCGTTGCGCAAATGTTCGGTTGCGGCAATGCGCATCTCAAAAAAACTTTGCTTGTTTTCTACCTGCACAATATCTATGCTCAACGCATCCAACACTTCGTTGTACAGGCGTTTTTTTAAGTTGCTGAATGAGCTTTTGCTTGATTCTTCCTCCTCTGTCCGAAGCCTGCGTTTCAGCCTGCCGTCATTGTCAATTTGCTCATCGGCAATAAGGTGAAACAATTTGTAGATTTTAGATTTTGTGCCCTCGCGGCTGCAACCGATAATGCGCTTGCGCACGGACGGCAACCGCCCGTTTTTTTTGATATGCACTATTACTTCAAACAGGTTCTTCATATAGCTGATATATGATTAAACAAACAAAGTTAAAACAACAGCCGGCAGCATAACAGATATGTGAACTTATTTTTTTAAAAAGCCCCTAACTTGCTGATAATCAATGGGTGTTTTTTGAAAAGCGCGTTTAGGGTATGTGAACGTTTTTTTTGTTAAGGGCTTGGAGCTTAGGTAAACGCACCATTGCTTTGCATTAAACAAAAAAGCCCCGCAGCGCGAACTGCGGGGCAACGGAACAAGGAGGCTTTGCGCAGCCAAACCCTGCCGTACTTAATAAAAAGCATTGCAAACTTAAAAAATATAAGGCGCAGTTAAAGAGAATATCTTCCGGCTAAAATGCTGTGTATTATCCTCTGCCTTTGTTTGCGGCAGCATGAGCAAACAAATCTGCGCATTACACAACCCGCCCGTGTAATGCAGCAGTAAATCTTAGGGCAGTTAAATTTTAATAATTATGAAAAAGTTAATGTTTTTAAGTTTATCGGTACTTGTTGCTCTGTCGTTAAGCAACTGCAATAAAGTGGACACGACAAGTCCAAATTATACACCCAAAGAGAAGAGTTTCTTTGAGAGTTTAAAATCACTTGGAATAAAGGATGTTGAAGCACATCGATTAATGGAAAAAGTGATAATTCCTAAAGGTCTCTTGGAAATTGAGAAGAACGAAGCACGAAGGACTGCTGTGAAAGACGGAGTGTGGATTTTGTGCGATTGCCCGGGACCCGGACACGATGGTGGACCAATTGGTGACAGATGTGATGGCATTGGGAGGAAATGTACCAAAAGCGGTGCTATCGTTTATCACAATGACCCTGTTGAGTTAGCTGTTTTCTTTCCTAATTTAGCTAAAACAGATGTAGTGGATGTGAATCTAAAATATCCAGAAGGGCATCCTTATCCGCAGTATCTTTCACTCATTTATGAGTAAAATTCAATTAAGGTTATTACCTGCAAAAAGCAGGTAATAACTTTTATTAAATCATCCACATGAAAAATTCAATATTCATTTATGTCATCCTTTTAGTTGCGGGCGTTTCGTGCAGCAGCAAAGCGGTAAAAGTTGCGGAAACAAATGATTTCCGCAATAAATTTAACATAAGCAAAATTGACAGCGTAAACAGAAATCTGTTATCGCAGCATCTTAATTACAATATTGAAGGCAGCATAGTGGCGTTGCTGCCCGATAGTCAAAAAATAGTTGTTTACAGCGCGGATATGAAAACCGTAAAAGACAGTATTGATTTGAAAATCTATAATATCTCCTCTACAATTGGTGCAGCCTATTTGTTGAACTTTGATTCCATATTTTTACTTGATTTTGACACCCTGTTTTTGTGTAGCAGAGAAAAAGTGATATACAAAAAGGTTTTAAAAGACAGTAAAGATATAGTGCTGATGCAATCAGCAACACAACATTATTTTCCATTTTATATCAATGATAATGTACTGTACATACAGCGATATTATCCCGCTTGTTATGAACAGCAAAGGGTATGTGGCAAGGAAGAAGTTGAGGCAGCATACAACCTTTCGTCAAATCAAGCGAAACGGTTAAATATTACCTATCCCGATTATTTTAATAAAAATGAATACACTGTCAGTTTGCGCTCCTGTGCCAGAATACACCATGACAGTCTTCATATTTATTCTTTCAAAGTATCTCCCGAAGTGTATGTGATGAATATGAATACACACGCTAAAGACACGCTGAACTTAGCTTGCAGCATCCAAAATGAAATCAAGCCGTTTTCTGCATTGAGCAGAAAAAAAACAGATGGAAAATCACAAAGCGTTTACGACTATTTTTCTACCGTATCACGCTACATTCATTTGATATATGACCCTTACAGAAAATTATATTATCGAATATACTTTCATGGACAAGAGCTAAAAGACGAAAATGGATTGTTCAATGAATATCTTTCACGAAAAACTTTCTTATTGATTTTTAATTCCGATTTTGAAAAAATGGCGGAAATAGAATTAGACACCAAAAAATATAATCACGATTTATTTCCTACATCACAGGGAATTGCAATTCCGAGAAGGACAAAAGTGAATGAAAAATACCAGTATGATATTTATGAAATTTCCGGTTTGTAATATTTTAATCTCATTGCTTTTGTTAAGCCAATGTTCTTTTACAAGCAATTCAGAAAGGGGCGGATACTTAATTCGCTACTTAAACGAAACGCGACTTGCGGGCAATAACTACAACAATGCAAATGTTTATATTCTTTATACCGACAGATGTAAAACCTGCAAGCCCGACAGAATTGACAAGATAAAGAAACTATTGTTGCAATATGATAATAATTATGTAATTCTTAACTATCCCGACACTGCTCTTGCCAATAAATTACAGAGCAACGCAAAGATATATCTCGACAATTCCAACTTTGATAAATACGGTTTAAACGCACCCGAAAATCAAATTTTCATAATCAGAAATGGCAAGGTTGTATTTGAATCTTTTATTGATGAAGCTGCATATTCAAAAATCAGAAAAAAAGCGGGCAGGTAAATCTTGCCTGTTTGGCTATTATTGATCATAGTGGAAGTGATACTATTAGTATCAGCGAAATTCAAGATGGCTTGAATCAGAAAAATCAGGGCTTTGTAAGCGATTATGTTTTAGAAAATAATACCTTCATTGTAAAGTAAACAATCAATTATGAGTGATATTAAGATTCCATCCTTTATCGTAGCCTTTGGGGTTTTGCTATGCATTATTAGTTCTGCATTAAAAATTCAACAGATAGGTTTTCAATCAGCTTTACCATTTCTAATAGGTATAGTTTTGATTTTAATCGGATTTGTAATGATTGCATATCGCATTCTTACCAACAGGCAACGATAAGAAGTTTCTCCGCTCGCGCTCGCTTCTTGCCACAAGTGTAACGGAGGCGAGCGAAGGCGAGAATAATAGGTACATTGTCAACTAATATTTAAAAGTTATGAGGAAGTTTTTCTTTTACTACACGTTGGTTTCTTTTAATGCCTTGTTTGTACTTTTCTTGGTGTTCAGAATTTTACATGAAGCACAACTTGAAAAGTGGGCGTTGGCATCTGCGGTTATTCACTTATGTCTTTTTTTATGGCTTTTGCTTACAAAAAAAAGCAATGTGTCTGCTTAACATTGAGCAAGTGATAATGGCTTACCAATTTTAAAATTACAGGAGATGGGCAACAAGTTCATCTCCTTTTTCAATGCTCATTAAACTCTGCGATATGAAATTCGGCATTGCAAATGCCGAATAGCGGAGAATTCAATATTTAGATGTTCGAGATGTTCTGTTCTTCCCCACTGGGCGTAGGCTGTGCCTACGTCTAACCAAGAAGATAGCTTATAGCTATAATTGCAATAAGTAATCGTAACAAAAATGAGCAGCAGCTATCAAATAACCGACCCGCACGGCATTTACTTTCTGACATTTCAGGTAGTAGATTGGGTGGATATTTTTTCGAGGAAGATATACAGAGATATTGTAGTTGATTCTTTAAACTTTTGTGTGGCAAACAAGCATTTGAAAATAACAGCTTGGGTGATAATGAGCAACCATGTTCATGCCATTATGCACTCGGAACAAAAGAATTTAAGCGACATTGTGAGAGATTTTAAAGCGCATACAGGGCGCGAGATATTAAAGCAAATAGAAACCGCAGCAGAGAGCAGGCAGATTTGGATGCAGCATGTTTTCGCATTTAATGCAAGAAAACATAAACGCAATGAAAAACAGCAATTATGGACACATGAAAACCATGCCGTTTACCTTGAATCGACAAGACCGGAAATGCTCGAAGGCAGAATCAATTA
>CAZSEG010000031.1:21864-24963 GCA_964605875.1 uncultured Chitinophagaceae bacterium | reverse complement strand
CAGCACCACGCCACCATGAGCTATATGGCGAACCATTTTGAAAAGCGCATTGACCCCCGCAAATTGGTAGATGGCGCAAAAAGTGTTATCTCGCTTTCTTACAATTATTACACAGAGCAAAAACAAACCGACCTTGACGCGCCCAAAATTGCCATGTATGCTTTTGGCAAAGACTATCACACGGTTGTAAAGGAAAAACTCTTTCACCTGCTGGAATATATCAAAGCGGAAGTTGGCGATATAAGCGCAAGATGTTTTGTGGACAGTGCGCCTGTTTTGGAACGTGCATGGGCAAAACGCGCAGGAACAGGCTGGGTTGGAAAAAATACAAATTTGCTGACCAAGCGCAGCGGCTCATTTTTCTTTCTTGCAGAAATTATTTGCGATATTGAATTGGAATACGACAGCCCCGTGAAAGACTATTGCGGTTCGTGTACAAAATGTATGGATGCCTGCCCCACACAGGCAATTTATGAGCCGTATAAATTAGATGCCTCAAAGTGTATTTCTTATTTCACGATTGAGCTAAAGGAAAATTCAATTCCCGATTCAGTCAATGGCAAGTTTAAAAACTGGATGTTCGGCTGCGATATATGCCAGCAGGTTTGCCCAATTAACTCACAATCAAAACAGCATAGCGAATTGCAGTTTGAACCGAAGCAGGAATTACTTTCTATGACCAAAAACGATTGGGAAGAAATTACCGAAGAATCTTTTCAAAAACTGTTTAAAGATTCGCCCGTAAAGCGCACCAAGTTTGCCGGACTGAAACGGAATATTGAGTTTCTGAAAAATCATATTGATTTGAAGAAATAAAAAACCCCGAGGTTCACCGCCCCGGGGTCATGCTGCCATATTTTTAAACATGGCAACAAAATCAACAGCGGTGCAAATTTACTAACTTAGCAATGCCACCCAATACCTTTAACACATATACTTATTTTATTTTCCTAAATGATTGATTTTGTATTGCTTAGAAGGTATTTTCAACTCATTTTCGATTAACATAAATTGCAATAAGCTAAACATTTGCAGGTTTTGTGTTAAAACTGCAAATAATGAAACTTGGTATAAATGCCTTTTCTCAGTAGTAAAAGCGTAATTTTCATGTTCAATCTCACTTCTAAAATCAAAAATCTAAAATAATTTAATGAGCGTGCTTCCCCACCCGTAGCGAATGTGGTGGTCGTTTTCAAAACTTGCCACCTGCGGATGTTTGGCAAGCATTTTATGAATCTCGGCTTTCAGTTTTCCTTTGCCAATGCCGTGTATCACGCGAATTTCCATTTTGCGTGAAGCAACAGCCGCATCAATACATCTTTCCACTTGCTCCAATTGAAGAAAAAGCGCTTCGGTAGCATCAATATTATGCTTGGAAGTAACTTCTTTTTCAAGGTGTAAGTCCACCACATCAGCCGCCTGCGAAAACTCTTTGTTGCTGTGCGAAGGATTGGCAGCACCCATCAGGTACATGCGCAACACATTGGCATTTACATCGCTTTGCTGATTGGTTTTCTTTTTCTTCTTCATCTTGATGGGGTCGCCAAAGGTAATTCACCTGAAACATCTCTGCAAGCAATGATTACACAAGTGATGATTACACAGATTATAGGATTACGCAGATTGACTATTTACAGATTGACGGATTGACTATTTACAGATTTAATGCAAGCAATGATTACACAGATTTATCATTAACCATTAACCATTTATCATTCTGAACTCATCACTCATCACTCATAACATGGGTTAGCGCAATAAAATTTCTTTTTACCAAATATGTAAAACACCTTTGGCGCGGTAACAGAGAGAAATTGAACAGCAAAATACTTTCGCTTTTACAATTGGAACTGCTGCGCGAATGGCGCAACAAATACGCTTTGGCGGGTTTGCTGGTGTATGAATTGTCGTGTATTCTGGTGGTAAAGTTCATGGTGCAGTATTCAGGTTCAAAGAATATTCCGGCTGAAAGCGCAGTGGCTTTGTTTTGGCTGATATTGCTTTTTAGTGCGGTGAATGCCATTGCCAATTCGCTGCACCAAGAGCCGGAAGGCAGAAAATATTATTACCTGTGGCTTACTTCCCCCGCAAATGTTATCTCGGCTAAGTTAATTTACAACTTCCTGCTTTCGATATTTTTGACATTGATTGCCTTTGCAACATTTAGTGTGTTGGTAGGTTTTCAAATCTCCGATAACCTGTTGTTTATAGCCACTGCAATTGCCGGAAGTTGCGGCTATGCCTTTGTTTTCACCACTGTTGGCGCAGTAGCTTCGGGGTCGAAAAACAATGCTTCGCTGCTGGCAATTTTGGGTATGCCTTTGGTAATTCCGTTGCTGATTTTTATTTCAAAATTATCGGTGGCAAGCATAGAAACGGGCTTTGACGAGCAGGCAATGAAAAATCTTTTTCTTTTACTCACTTTTGACGCGATAATTGCAGCCCTTGCATTTGTGTTGTTCCCATATCTTTGGCGCGATTGATTTCAGAATATAAACGATGATAAACTTCTTTAAACAACAGTGGTGGAAATGGATTTGCGCAGGCTTGCTGATTTACATTTTGCTTGCCGGAATGTTGATACCATTGGGTGCGGGCATCACTTCCATTCAGCCTTTTGTATTTAAAGCCGATTCGGTTCACACCTTTAGCATCAAAGGTTACAACACGCATTTCAGCGAAAACAACAACACGCAGGTGTGGTTCAAAGCAGGGCAGGAGTATTTTTGTGCCATAAACACGAAGGTAATTTCTGCCGAAGAAGTGCAGGTTGAGTTTGGTATTCCTTCTGCGGTTTCGGGCAACATCAGCGACAATAATTACGATGTAGTTTTGAATAATAATGATGACGGAACTATTTCGTTGCGCGAAGCGCTTACTTTAATTAAAGGCGGTGCAATTGAAATTGATTCAACCATTGAAGCAAAAGTTACAGGCTGCAAGGTGGAAGTAAAGCACAATCAAACCGATGCGTTTGTGTTTCCTTTTCGTGAAATTTTGTATGAAAGTATCCGCAATACTTTTTATCACGTACCGATGTGGTTTGCCATGTTGATGATGGTGATTTTGTCAAGCTATTTCAGTGTGAAATATTTGAGA
>CAZSEG010000031.1:21010-21854 GCA_964605875.1 uncultured Chitinophagaceae bacterium | reverse complement strand
TGAGAACAGGCGATGCGGTGAATGACAACATTGCTTCTGCTTTTGTGGTGGTGGCTTTGCTTTTTGGTGCGCTTGGAATTTTTACGGGCATGATGTGGGCGACCTTTACATGGGGCGAACCCTGGCCCAACGACCCAAAGCTGAATGGCGCGGCAGTGGGCGTGATGATATACATTGCTTACATCATTTTGCGCGGCTCAATTACCGATGAAATCAAGCGCGGCAGAGTTTCGGCTGTGTATAATATTTTTGCGGTGGTGATTTTCATTTTGTTCATTTTCGTCATTCCGCGACTGCCCGATACTGATTCGTTACATCCCGGGCAAGCAGGTAATCCGGCATTTAGCAAATACGATTTAGACAGCCATTTGCGCATGGTGTTTTACCCCGCAGTTATTGCGTGGATTCTTTTAGGCTTGTGGTTCACATCATTTATTGTAAGAATTAAAAACATTGAAATAAAGAATTTATGAGGAAGTATTTTTCACTTTTACTGATGCTTGTTTTGTGCAATATGCTTTCTGCACAAAGTGTTGATGCGTTGATGCGCAGCAACCAGAAAATTTATGTGGTAACTGCTGTATTGACGATTATTCTTGTTGGCATTATTGCCTTTCTTTTTATTGTTGAAAAGCGATTGAAAGCATTGGAAGGTAAGTAATTATTGTGTTTCTTTTAGTACCTACCCAACTGCTTCAACTTTCCAAGTCTTTAAGACTTGGAAAGTTTTAATATACCTTACACCCCATTCCTACACACAATCCGATTTTAAACAACCATTATTCATTTAAAAAAATGTATGCAATTCGAATCATTAAATCTTATAGAACCAATATTACAAGCC
>CAZSEG010000031.1:6630-21000 GCA_964605875.1 uncultured Chitinophagaceae bacterium | reverse complement strand
AGAAGAAGGCTACACCACCCCGACACCCATTCAGGCACAAGCCATTCCGATTGTATTGCAAGGCGCAGATTTATTGGGCTGCGCACAAACAGGCACGGGTAAAACTGCCGCTTTTGCCATTCCTATTTTGCAATTGTTGAGCGCGGAAAAAGTTTACGGCAACAGAAGAAAAATAAGAGCATTGGTGGTAACGCCCACTCGTGAGCTGGCAATTCAGATTGCTGAAAGTTTCAATGCTTATGGCAGGCACACCGGCTTGAAAAATACTGTTGTGTTTGGAGGCGTGGGGCAAAGTCCGCAAGTGGCTGCAATTCGCAACGGAGTTGATGTGTTGATTGCCACACCGGGCAGGCTGCTCGACCTGATGCAGCAAGGACATATTTCTTTGCGTGATGTTGAAATTTTCGTGCTGGATGAAGCCGACAGAATGTTGGACATGGGCTTTATACATGATGTGAAAAAACTGTTGAGAGTGTTGCCGCAAAAGAAGCAAACGCTTTTCTTTTCGGCTACCATGCCGCCCGAAATTGTAAAGCTGTCAGACAGTATTTTGCACAATCCCGAAAAGGTTTCGGTAACGCCTGTTTCTTCTACGGTGGATATTATCAAACAGCATATTTTCTTTGTTGATAAAGGACAAAAGACAGCCTTGTTATTGGAGATTTTAAAGGATAAGGAAATTAAAACCGTTTTGGTTTTTACGCGCACAAAACATGGCGCAGACAAGGTGGTGAAGATTTTACACAAAGCGAATATCAAGGCAGAAGCGATTCACGGTAACAAAGCGCAAAATGCACGGCAACGCGCGCTCAATAATTTTAAAGACCAAACCACGCGCGTGTTGGTGGCTACGGATATTGCGGCACGCGGCATTGATGTGGATGAACTCGAATTTGTTATCAATTTTGAAATGCCGAACGTGCCTGAAACTTATGTGCATCGCATTGGCAGAACGGGTAGGGCAGGGGCGAAAGGCACTGCGATTTCCTTCTGCGATGCAGAGGAAAAAGCATACCTGCGCGATATTGAAAAGCTGATTGCCAAAAAGATTCCCGTGATAGAAAATCATCCTTTTCCGCTGATGGACAACAACCCCGTGAAGGCGCCAAAGCAGCAAGGCAGGGGCAATCCCAACAAATCATCTGCGCCTAAAAAGGAGCATCAACAACATCAATCGAAGCCAAACACAGCCGCACAAAAGCCTGCGGGTGAACAAAAGAAGAAATGGTATGGCAAACCTAATACTTCAAAAGGCAAGTGGTAGAAAACGATAGCAGATGTCTTTTAAACAAAAAGTTTACGATGGTTTTGTTGCGCTGCTGAATGAAAAAATCGCTGCGTTGCAAAACGATTTGGCAGAGTTAAAGGCAAGCATCGAAAACGAAACCAAAAGTTCTGTGGGCGACAAATACGAAACTGCCCGCGCCATTATGCAAACGCGGCAGGCGCAGGTGAATCAACAACTTACAGATGCGTTCAGTCAAAAAGCGGTGTTAGATTCTATTGATGTTCTGGCAAAGCCCATTATGGTATCCAAAGGCAGCTTGGTGAAAACCAACAAAGGCTATTTTTTTGTGAGTATCGCTTTAGGTAAAATTGAAGTGGATGGAGCGCAGGTTTTTTCGCTTTCTCCGCAATCGCCATTGGGCAGCAAACTAAGCGGCTTGGCGGTTGGCGATGAAGCTGCCATCAATAATATCAGGTATGTGGTTGAGGAGATTGAGTAAAGAAATTTGAAGTGAATTACTTCAAATTTTAAGTCTAATTCGCCTAAATATTTTTCGCAAGTAAAAAAGCCCCGCCCGATGGTGCGCTTTTTTACTTTTGCCGAAAGAAGAATTGAAACGTGCAGCCATTTTTATCCTTACAAAATCTCCGCAAACAATACGGTAATTACGTTGCCGCTAACAGCGTAAGTTTAGATGTTCCAAAGGGAAGTATCTTTGGCTTATTGGGTCCCAACGGTGCAGGCAAAACAACACTCATCAGGATGATAACGCGCATCATTTATCCCGATAGCGGCAGCATTTTATTTGAAGGCGAAAAACTTACGGATAAGCACACCGAGCGCATCGGCTATATGCCCGAAGAACGCGGCTTGTATAAGAAAATGAAAGTCGGTGAGCACCTGATTTACTTAGGCAGGTTAAAAGGATTAAGCAAAGCAGAAGCCGTTGCGCGTGTAAAAAAATGGCTGCAAAAATTTGAAATAGAAAACTGGGAAAACAAGCGAATTGAGGAACTTTCAAAAGGGATGAGCCAGAAAGTTCAGTTTATCGGAACGGTGTTGCACGAACCTGATTTGCTGATATTGGATGAGCCTTTCAGCGGTTTAGACCCGATTAACTCTTTGCTGATTGAAGAAGAAATCCGCAACCTGAAAAATGAAGGCAAAACCATTCTTTTTTCTACGCACAGAATGGAACAGGTTGAAGAAATTTGCGACACCATTGTTTTAATCAATAAAGGACAAAACATTTTGTGTGGCGGGGTTCAGCAATTGAAACAGCAATTCAAGCAACATAAAATGCTGGTGCGATTTGAAGGGAAATTGCCCGATAATTTCAGCAATCATTTTGATGTGGTTGAAGCAAACGAAAACGATGTTACCGTTCGCAATAAAGAAGGCAATAACAACGAGTTGTTGAAATACTTAATCGAGCAGCAAGTTCCCATAATTTCATTCAAAGAATTGTTGCCGTCTATCAATGAAATTTTTATTACCTGTGTTCAACAACAGCAAGCATGAGGAAAGTTCTAATCATTATACAACGCGAATATTTATCGCGGGTTAAGCGCACAAGTTTTATTGTTACCACACTGCTTGCGCCCATAGGCTTTATTGTTTTCATGGTTGCTACCGTGCTGGTAACTACTATGGGTTCGGATGAAAAGAAAATAGCCGTGATTGATGAAAGCGGAATATTTAAGGAAACCCGTTTTCCCGATGCCGACAACAAATCGCTTTATTTCAGCTATCCCGAATCCGGTTTTGATACGCTTTACAGTCGCTTAAATGAAGAAGGAAAACAGGCGCAGTATGATGCTATTTTGCGCATTCCTGCGGGCTTTGATGTGTTGAATCCAAATCGTGTTGGTATTCAGTTTTTTACTGCCGACCGACCGGGCTTGAGCATGAAACAATATCTTTCAAAAACCATCAATGACATCATCAGGAAGAAGAAATTGGAAGTTTCGGAAATTGACCCTGAAGTGATTAAAAATCTGAATGAAGATGTGCGCATTAACTACACTTCGGGGCTTGGAAATGAAAAAGCGGGCTTTACGGAAGTTGCTGCTATTCTCGGCTACCTGATTGGCTTTATCATTTACATCGCATTGTTTGTTTACGGAACAATGACCATGAAAGGTGTGATGGAAGAAAAAACAAACCGCATTGTGGAGGTGCTGGTGAGCAGCGTGAAACCATTTCAGTTGATGCTTGGAAAAATAATCGGCATTGGCGCAGTCGGGCTAACACAATTTGTGTTGTGGGCGGTGCTGATATTTCTTTCAAATCTGTTGTTGGGCGTGGCTCTTGGCGTAACTATCGGCAATAATTTACAAACGCCATCTGCTTCCATGAATATGCAAAGCAATGTTGATTTGGAAGATGTGCAGATGATAATGAACCATCTTTCTGAAATTCAGTTTCTGCCGCTGATACTTTGCTTTCTGTTTTATTTTATTGGCGGATTTTTGTTGTATGGCGCGTTGTTTGCTGCCGTAGGCGCGGCTACAAGCGATGACGGAGATATGCAATCGCTTACATTTCCTATTTCGCTTCCAATCATTATTTCGGCATTGATATTGACTAACGTAATCGGAAATCCCGATGGAAAGTTGGCGATATGGTCTTCGCTGATTCCGTTTTCATCGCCACTGATAATGCCTGCATTGATGCCTTTTGAGCCACCTGTATGGCAGTTGATTTTATCAGGCATTTTGCTGATTTGCGGTTTTCTTTTCACCACATGGATTGCTGCAAGAATTTACCGCACGGGCATTTTGATGTACGGCAAAAAAGTTACCTTCAAAGAATTGGGTAAATGGCTGTTTAAGAGTAATTAAAAAACAACCAAATACATTATTAACCACATAGAAACATAGTTGATTGCGATGTTTGGCTATGTAAACTTTTCTCTTTTTTATTTCCCACAGGGTACACCAAGAATACAAAGGGTTTGCTCACGCAAACAAATTTCTCTCAACTCTCAACTATGTATCTATGTGGTTAAAATTATCAGCAACCAATCCACAATAAACTACGACAGAATAATAAACTGATTTGTTTTTTCGCTGCGAATGAAATTCAAGATTTCGGTTGTGAGCGGTTTGGAAGCGAAACCCCTGACCTCAGCGTAGGTTTTCGATTTCTGAATGTCAATAGGATTGAGCGAAGAAGTAAGAATAAACACTTTGCATTTGTCCTTTACATCATCACTCAACAGCGTGAATTTATCCATAAATTCCCATCCGTCCATGTCGGGCATATTTATGTCCAAAAAGATAAAATCGGGAAAGCCGGAGGAATTGGTTTCATGCAATGATTTCAACATTTCCAATGCTTCGCGGGCATCCACATAGCTCGAAATTTTCGCAGCGAATTTTTCAAACTCAATAATTTTTTCGTTCAAAAAATTGAAAGCCCTGTCATCGTCAATCAATAGAATGTGATAGCCTTTTTCCATGTTCATTCGTTCGTTTTTTTAAGCCTTTTTCAGATATACATTAAATTGTGTGCCTTCGTTCAGCATACTCTGCACCTCGATTTTTCCGCCCATCAGTTCGAGTTGCTTTTTTGCTAAATGCAAACCTATTCCTTTTCCTTCAATATGTGTATGGAACTTGCGATAAAGACCAAACAGTTTATTATGATGCCGTTCCAAGTCTATGCCTATACCGTTATCGGCAACGGCAAATTTTACATTTCCCGTACCTTCTTCGGCTATGATTTTAATCATAAGCCGTTTTTCCTTTGTTCTGAATTTCAGGGCGTTGTGCAACAACTGAAATGCGATGTTTTCCAGATAATTTTTTACGGCATAAACTTTAATGTTTTCATCAATGCTTATCTCCACATCTGCATTGCAATCGGCAATAGCAGATTGTAAATTATCCAATGAATTTTCGATAACGGATTTCAGATTCAGCGGTTCAATTTCGGTTGCTTTTTTGTCGCTGATGCCGATTACCTCTGTCAGTTCTTTCAGCGTTTCATCCAATAAATGCGCTTCTTTTTCAACTTCTCTAATCAGTTCTTTTTGCAGCGATTCATTTGCCGAAGGGTTCTTAAACACATTGGCAACGGTAGAAAGTTTTGAAGAATGTGAGCGCAGACGATGCGAAATAACAAAAGCGAAATCTTCGAGTTCTCTGTTTTGCCTTAAAACGTTTTCGAGCAATGCGGCTTTCTCTTTTTCGGCTAAACGAATGTCTGTTACATCCATGCAAATGCCCACAATTCTCATCGGTTGTCCTTTGGGATCAACCGATAAAAACGTGCTGGCAGAAATGCAGCGCACGCAATTATCTGTGGGGCGAATAATTCTGAATTCAAAGTGTGTGGTTGGCGTTTCTGTATTGACGTAAGCCAGTTTCTTGTTGATTTTGGACACATCTTCAGGATGGGCTAACTTGAACCAGTTGGTGCTTATTTTGCCGAATGCTTCGCGGTCTTCAACCCCAAAAATTTCATACATCAAATCATCCCATATAATATTACCGGTAACGCCACTCCATTCCCACACGCCCATTTTTGCAGCCTTGGTTGCAAGCGATAAACGGTCGGTGCTTTCGTTCAACTTTTTATTTATTTCAATAAATTCCAAATCGCTGAGGCGATGCGAATGTTGAATCTGTTCGCGGTCGTGGTCGAATTTTTGATATGCGGAATTTACGGTTTCAATAAAATTCTGAAACTCCTGATTTTCAGTTAAGTCATTGGAAAGTAAAGGAAGCTGTTGCTCAAGCAACGGATGAACCGTTTTCAATTAAACTTTTTTTGTTGCCTGCAACAAATATGCTTTAATAAAATCATCTAAATCGCCATCAAGAACCGGCTGAATGTTAGATGTTTCAAAATTGCTACGATTGTCCTTAATCAGTTTGTATGGATGCAGCACATAATTGCGAATCTGCGAACCCCATTCAATTTTAAGTTTCGTGCCTTCTACTTTGTCGCGCTCTTCGTTGCGTTTTTGCACTTCCATTTCATAGAGTTTGCTTTTCAGCATTTGCAGCGCACGGTCGCGGTTATCGTGTTGCGAGCGGGTTACCTGACAACTTACAACAATGCCTGTTGGCAGATGTCGCACACGTACGGCAGTTTCCACTTTGTTCACATTTTGCCCGCCTGCACCGCTTGCCCTGAATGTATCCCATTCCAACTCCGAAGCAGGTACATTTATTTCAATGGTATCATCCGCCACAGGGTAAACAAATACCGATGCAAATGAAGTATGCCTGCGCCCGTTTGAATCGAAAGGCGACACACGCACCAAGCGATGCACACCGTTTTCGCCCTTCAAATAGCCATACGAAAACTCTCCGTCAATTTGAATCGAAACAGATTTTATACCTGCCACATCGCCATCGGTTCTTTCTAATTCCGACACTTTGTAGCCATGCCTGTCTGCCCACATCACATACATACGCAGCAGCATCGAACACCAGTCGCAGCTCTCCGTTCCGCCTGCGCCTGCATTGATTTCAAGAATTGCAGAAAGGCTGTCCTCCTTAGAATTTAAAGTAGATTTAAACTCCAGTTCATCGGCTGCTTCAAGCGCTTTTTTGTATTGCTCTTTAAGCTCCGTTTCTGTTGCCTCTCCACCTTCAAAAAACTCGCGCATCACAGCAGTGTCATCCACCTCTTT
Source organism: uncultured Chitinophagaceae bacterium (assembly GCA_964605875.1). Lineage (GTDB taxonomy): Bacteria > Bacteroidota > Bacteroidia > Chitinophagales > LD1 > UBA7692. Next base: position 14,125 of record CAZSEG010000031.1, on the reverse strand, counting down.
GGCGGCAGTTTCGTAGGCTTCCACCCACTGCTTGTCCACTTTTGTGCCTTTCAATAATTCTTCTGCCTTGGCGGGATTATTCCAGAAGTTGGGGTGAAGTGTGGTTTGTTCGTCTTGCAGTATTTTAATTTTTCGGTTATCTACGTCAAAGATATCTCCTCAGAGCCTCAACACGGCTCCTCAAATCGTTAATGTTTTCTATCGTCATTGTTTGTTATTTGCCGCGAAGGAAAGAAAAATAATTTTTAATCAATGATTGTTTGGTGGAGGTTGCTGTCAAGCACAGATTTCACTTCATTGAGATGACTTTCGGTCAGACCGACTAAAGGACTTGTTAGTATTAAATTATTCTTCAAATAAGGTGGTAAGGCGTTTAATGATTTATCATCATCAATAATTACAAAACCCTCTTTCACTGTGTTGTTATTAAACCAATTCAGCACTTCATCTTTTCTGCTCAGATTACGCGCATTAGGCTCTAACGACCCGAGTTTAGTTACTTTAATACCTCTTCTGTCAAAAATTTTCTTCCACTCTTCGGTGGAATATCTTGACTTATGGGAAGTGGTAAGCATAACGGTAGTATCATCAGAAATTAAACTCTGAAGCACACGGGTAGCTCTCGGAGCAAAAGCAGGAAATCCATCGCTTAACAACTCCGGTCTTTCCCAACTTTTAGCAGGAATCATCACTCCGTCTATGTCTAAGAAGATTAACATTTAGCGCAAAGATATGGTTTATTTAAGCAATTCGACAATTCGCTCAAAGGGTATGTCATTGTATTCCGCATCTCTCTGATTCAGCATCTTCACTTTTGCTTCGGTATCCCAATCTTCATCTACAAATTCAACCAAATTCCAATCAGTAATTATTGTTGCCGATGTAGTGCTTGAAGGGATTTGTTCCAAATCGAAATTTGCCAAAAGCGATGCTAAATAGCGATGATGCCCGTCAATAATTAAACCGTCAGCAACCTTAATGCCTGAAAATCTTATGCCGATTTTCATCTTTACATACAGCCTGTTTACTATCGGAATACACAACTTGGTTTGTGTTGATTTGAGTTCTATGTTTCTACTATGTAACAGTGCTGTTATCTCTTCTTTGGTTATTTGCTGCATGAATCAGATTGTTTTGAAATCAAAATAAAACAAATTTCGCTTTTTCAGAATGTCAGCCCAAATCAACAAGCGGTTTGTAGTTCTTTCGCAGTAGAGTGCCTTACAGGACACTCTGCCGAGAAAGCAAGCACTTTATTCGTGTATTCGTGGTTGTTTATGAATACACAAATAATTTGTCATTTTAGCAATCATGCCGACAATCAAACCGCGCCTGTTGCTTACAGGCGGTTCAGGCTTTTTGGGTCATCATCTTATTCCGCTTGCCTTGCAAAAGTACGAGGTGCATTATGTGGTGAACAAAACTTATTGCTCGTTTGAAAATGCCGTTGCGCACAACATAAATCTGAATGATTACTACACTACTGCCCAACACATCAATTTATTAAAACCCGATTACATCCTTCATTTGGCAGCAGCAGCCAATGCCAACTATTGCGAGGTTTTCCCTTGGAACAGTTGGAAAACAAATGTGGAAGCAACCGCTCATCTCGCAAAAATTTCAGCACACGAAAATATTCCTTTTGCCTTCACTTCTACCGATTTGATTTTTGACGGAACGCAGGGAAATTATACCGAAGAAGATGTTCCCAATCCGCTCAATAAATATGGCGCACAAAAATGGGAAGCCGAAAAACTGATTCATCAGTACAATCCCGATGCGACAATTTTTCGCCTGCCGCTGATGTTTGGAAAAGCATATACCGACAAAGCAAATTATCTTACCGATTTTATTTCAAAATTGCAGAAAGGAGAAAAGGCAAATCTGTTTACCGATGAATACAGAAGCGTATGCGGAGCGAGCAGCGTGGCACAGGGAATTTTAAAATTACTAAACACTGCCAAAGGAACTTATCACTTAGGAGGAACTGAAAAGTTATCACGCTATGAGTTTGGCATGATGGCGGCAAAAATTTTCGGTTGCGATACATCACTTATCCACGCCTGCAAACAGCAAGATGTATCAATGGCAGCCCCTCGCCCAAAGGATGTGTCGCTAAATTCATCTAAGGCAATATATTTGGGTTTTAGACCATTGAGTTCAGAAGAAGAACTTCGGTTGATAGCAAATGTCAGTACCCTCAATTAAAATAAAGAAATACTTTTTTTTCTCTCTCTGCATAGCGGGCTTATTGTGTTTTTCTGATGCTCAGGCACAAAATCGCTACCGCGTTATTTCGTATAATATTGAAAACCTTTTCGATACCATTAAGAACCCTGCAATTTGGGATGAAGACTTTACACCCAAAGGAAAATTTGCATGGAATACCGAACGCTACGCCACAAAGCTCACCAACCTTTCAAAAGTTATTAACGCACTCTGCGATACTGTACCGCCATTATTTATTTCTGTTTGTGAAGCCGAAAATAAAGCAGTGCTGAACGATTGGCTGAAACAACCGCAGATGAAGCGATACAACTTAAAATTCATTCACTTTGATTCTGTTGACCCAAGGGGAATTGATGTTGCATTGCTATACAACAAAAAACTTTTTAAGCCTACTTTCAAAACGCTGATTCCGGTACAGTTTGATTTTGATAAAAAGTATAAGCCAAGAGGCATTCTTTATGTAAAGGGAAAATTCAACAAACAGGAAGTTCATGTTTTTGTAAACCATTGGAGCAGCCGCAAGGGTGGTGCAGAGGTAAGTGATGGCAGAAGGATGAGAACAGCAAAAATACTGCGCAGCAAAATTGATGAAATACTATCGGCAGATAAAGATGCCCGCATTTTTGTAACCGGAGATTTCAGCGACCCGCCTTTCAGCAGAAGCATTGCCGATTCATTAAATGTAAAGCAAAATCTGCTTACCATTAAAGAAGGTGATTTGTATAACCTGATGACCGAAGCTGCGCAAAAAGGAAAATACTCTTTCAACTTTGAAGGTGAACAAGATATGCTCGACCAGATAATTGTAACAGAAAACTTTGTTGCAAAAGATTGTACGCTGTGTATTGATAAAAAGAGAGGCGAAGTGTTTCAACCCAAATGGCTGATGTATAAAAGTGATAAATTCGGCTTGATGCCCAACCGCACTTTTGCGGGCTATAAATACATTGGCGGCTACAGCGACCATTTGCCTGTTTATACCGATGTTATTGTGAAGTAATGTATTTACTCAATCAGATTTTTTTCGATTGCGGCTATTGGTCCCGGGCAAACTTTTACATGACAAGCTATGCAAGATTGCACTACTAAATTGAAGGCTTTTTTGCGCTCGGAAATTTCTTTTTTGTTGTAGTAGTTTTCAAGCAATGCAATAAAGTTATCTGATAGTTGCGCGTGATTATCCGATAGCCTTTTACCTTGTGTGGGCGTAGCCGAGTAAATGTTTTCAAATGTTTTTGGAAACGCCTGCGGCTTCTTTTCTTTTTGGATGAATGTTTTTTCTGTTTTGATGTATTGAAGCATCTTTACCATCACTTTCGCCAACTCACTTTTGTCTTCGTTTTGCGCAAAAGATAAAGCGGACAGAAAAACAAAAATTGTAAGAAAAAAGTATTTCAAGTGTTTATGATATAGCAACAAGTCTGACCTTTGGTCAGACCAAGTAAATCTGTTATTGCACAAAAGCTTTCAAGCCGCGCACACCCATATCTACCACGTATTCACCTTTGGTAGGATCCCATTTGCCGTTGCTGTTTAAGTCTTTCCACTCAAAACTTTTGTTGGTAGAAAAAGAGGCAATCACCACAATGTCTTTCGTTTCTTTTCCGGTGATTTTTAAGCTGTTGTTTTCAAAGTTGCCCGTAACCAAACATGAACCATTGGGAATAGGCGATGAAGCAGACAACACATTTGGCACGGTAGTTCCGCCCGCTCCCTGACCTGTTGTTGTGTAATTAAACGGATATGCGTAAGGTCCGATTGCTGTATTAAAATTAACTACACCTTTCTCGCGACCGCCCCAAAAACCCTGCTTTTTGAAAGCATTTACACTAACCGATGTATCGCCAATATTGAACTTATTGATGAAAGTGTTGTAGCCTATAAAACTTGCAACTGTTGCGTCCAGCATGGTATCGGCAGAAACCGTGTAGCCCGAAACAGTAAGTGTGGTATCATAATGCAACTGAACAGTATAGTTTTGATAGGCAACAGAAATGCGTAAATATTTATACTCGCCCGCTTTTACATCTTTCAAAGGAATAGAGAAAAACATTTCGCCATCGCCTGCCAATACGCTTTTGCTGTGGTCAATACCTGTATCACCATTCTGAATTACTTCGGGCGCATGATACAGGATAGTTCCGCCTCCTACTTTTACGGATGGACTTTCAGTAAGCTCTATGTAATGCCCTGCCATGCTATTCATTTTTGGCGACACGCCTGCATTGCCCGCAGGCAAAGTATTGGACAGTTGCCCGAAAGAATCGTACCTGTCCTGTGCAGGGTCGAACTTAAATTTAAAAATCAGTTTCGGTTCGCTGTTGCTTGTTTCTTTTTTGCAGGCGCTGATGTTTATGATGGCAGCTATTGCTGCAATTGCTATGACAATCTTTTTCATGGATGCGAAATTGGTAAATTTTTTTGATGTTCGCTTTTGTGTTTGAATTAAGATGAATAAACGTGAGTTATGGATTGGTTGCTGGTAATGAAATTTTAAACCACATAGAAACATAGTTGATTGCGGTAGCAGGCTATGTTCAAAACTTGTTTTGGCTATGTAAACTTTTCTCTTTTTTGTTTCCCACAGAGTACACAAAGAACACAGAGCATTTGCTTGCGCAAACAACCTCTCACCTCCCACCTCTCAACTATGTTTCTATGTGGTTAATGAAGAATCAGGCTGTTTACGAGTTACCGGAGAATCTAATTCGTTCCAAATCTTCCGGCACATCCACCGAGATACTTTCCAAATCGGTAAGCGCAATTTTAATTTTGTAGCCGTGTTGAAGCCAGCGCAGTTGCTCTAACATCTCTGCGGCTTCAAGGTTTGTTTCAAGAAGTTTTACAACATCCAACAAAACATTTTTTCTGAAAGCGTAAATACCGATGTGCTTGTAGAAAATTCCGTTTTCATTTTCCCTGTAAAAAGGTATTGCGCTGCGGCTGAAATAAAGCGCGTTGAAATCATTATCAAAAACAACTTTCACGATGCTGCTTTTTGAAAATGCAACCGCATCATTTTCTTTTTTCGCAAGCGTGGCAATGCAGACATTTTTATCACCAAAACACTTTGTAAGCAAATTGATTTGTTTGGGCTGAATGAAAGGCTCATCGCCCTGAATGTTGATGATAATATCGGCATCAACGGATGCAGCGGCTTCCGCAATTCTTTCCGTGCCGTTTGAATGATTGGGCGAAGTCATCATAACTTTTCCGCCAAATTGTTTTACCGCATTTTCAATTCGCTCATCATCAGTTGCCACTATCACATCATGCAAGTCCGCTTTTAATGCCTGCTCATAAACCCTCTGAATCATCGGCTTGCCGCCAATGTCAGCCAAAGGCTTGCCAGGGAAGCGCGTGGAAGCATAACGCGCAGGAATAATGCCGATTACTTTCATACAACCGCAACCACAATATAATTTCCCTGAATTTTTATCGCCTTCACTTTAGTGTCGTGCGAAATAAAATCGCCTTCCGAAATCACTTCACAGCGAACATTTTCAAACATCGCTTTTCCCGCAGGGCGCAAATCTGTAATCGTTACACCTTCTGTGCCAATCAAATGTGCCAGCGAATTTTCCTGCACCGTAAAGCCTTCTTTTGACGAAAGATTTTCGGTAGGCGCAAGGCGTTTAAAAAATGAAGAGCCGAACATTTGTTTACTGAATGAGATGATAATGATAAGTGGCGCAATCATAGCAATTGTTACCATCAAAAACGAACGCCCGATTTCATCGCTCGAAACAGGGCTGAAATCAAAATCCACATTGCGCACCAGTGCAAGCGTTAATCCGCCAATGGTTAAGGCTATGCCCGCGATGCCCGTTATGCCAAAACCGGGTATCACAAATATTTCCAGCAGTATTAAAATAATGCCGATGATGAAAGCGAGAATTTCCCAGTTGGCGGCAAGACCTTCCAGATAGAGTGGCGCGAAATACAACATCGCTGCTACTACGCTTATCGCTATCGGAAATAAAGTTCCGGGTGCTTTAAATTCAAAATATAAACCGCCAAAAATCAACAGCAGCAACACACCCGAAATTGCAGGATTCACCAACCAAATAATTACACTTTCCACCCAACTCGACTGATGATTTTCCAAGTCGGGCGCACCGCTCAAAAGTTTTATCACTTCGTTAATGCTTTCCGCTTTGCCGTTGCAGAAGCCATATTTCAAAGCCTCTTCGGTGGTGAGCGTAATGATTTTTCCTTTCTCTTTAATGCTGTCAATCACCAAATTTTCGTCCGTCATACCTTCGGCAATCAAAGGATTACGCCCTGTTTCTTCTGCCGTTGCACGCATTTTTTTACGCATATAGCTTTGGTATTTTTCGGGCATCAGTTCGCCTGTTTGATTCACCACCGAAGCCGCGCCAATAGTTGCGCCCGAAGCCATGTAAATGCTGTCGCAGGCAATAGAAATCAGCGCGCCCGCGCTTGCCGCATTGTTTCGGATAAAAACAACGGTTGTGATTTTTGTTTTCAAAAGCGCAGTGCGGATTTTATCGGCATCGTCCACCAAGCCGCCATAAGTATCCATTTCAATTAAAAGATACTTTGCGTTGCGGGCTTCTGCCTGCGCAATTCCGCTTTCCACCAGGCGCGTAACGGATGGCGAAATTTCTGACTTGATGTTGATGCGATAAACAATGTTTGCCGCTTTGGTGTGCAGTGAAATACACAACAAAATAAAAGCAGTTGTTAATAATGAAGTGAAACGTTGCATGATATATTTTCGTAAAAGTACATTTGTAAAGAATGGTATGTGCGTTGTGTATCTCCGACAGTTTGTAAAGAAATAAATTTTATGCAGATGAAGCAATTGTTTTTTACGGCAGGATTATTGAGCGTTTTCTTTTTAAACGCCCAGCAAAAAGACTGTCATATTCACACCGTTCAGCCGGGCGAAGGCATCTATTATCTTTCGCGCCTATACTCCACAAAGCCCGCGCACATTATGTCTGTGAACCCCGAAATAGGGAAAGAGATGCAAATTAAAGTGGGGCAAAAAATCTGTATTCCTAAAAACCTTTCGGTGATTCCGGCCGAACAGATAACGGAAGCCGATAAGATTTTACAAAAAGAAAAATTGAACCCGCCTAAAGCAAATACGACTTTAAACAATCCGGTTAAACAAGGCGACTTGTGGATTCACACGGTGCAGAAAGGAGAAACTTTCTATGGCATTTGTAAGTTGTATCAGGTGTTGGCTTATGATATGATTGCCACAAACAACCTGCCCAATACAATCCTTACAGAA
>CAZSEG010000031.1:0-6620 GCA_964605875.1 uncultured Chitinophagaceae bacterium | reverse complement strand
CAGAAATTGTTACTGCCCGCCACCGCTACAATTCCTAATCAATCCATAAGCGCGCAACAACCTCCGGCAGAAGTTTCTCCTTTGATTGAAATGACAAATACGGCAGCCGCAGAGGCGAAAAAAACAATCGAAAGACCTGTTGCAGTAAAAGAGAAAAAAGATGTTGCAGAGAAAAAAACTGCCAAGCCGGAAGAAAAAAAGAAGGAAGAAAAACCTGCTGAGGTAACTATTAAACAACCTCAGATTTCGGATGAAGTAAAACCCGAACCGGCATCAACGGATGCGACAAAAGTGAAAACACACACCGTGCAAAAAGGCGATACTTATTTCAACTTGACCCGAAAATATGAACTTGAATTTACCGATATAAAAACGTTAAACAACTTGTCTTCAACCGATTTAAAACTTGGGCAGGTAATAATCGTTGCCAAGCCGGATATAGCAGTGAAACAAGAAGAAGAAGGGATTCCGGCAAATGCACACATCATTGATATTTCAAAAGAAGTAGCTAAAAAAGAAGCTGCAAAACTTGCCGAACCTGTAATAGCTGAATCGAAAGCAGGGAAGAAAAAAGAGGCTCCGCCAACCAAAGAAAAAACTAAAAAAGTATCTGACGAAAAACTTGCTTTAAAGGAAGAAAAAGTTGTTGAAAAAGAAACGCATAACACTGTTGCTGAAAAAGTTGTTACACCCGAACAGGAAGCAGAAAAACCCGATGCAATTGTTGCAAAAACGATTGAAGTTCAACAACCCGATGTAGCAGTAAAAGATGCACCGCAACCGGAAAAAACTTTTACCGCACAACCCGTAATAAGTTTTTTGGAAGAATACGGCAACAGCTACAATAAGCTATCGGGAAACAACAACTACAAAATTCAAAAAACAAGAGGCGTTGCGGAATATACCGAATCAATATCGGGTAATGAATACCTTGCATATTACAACAATGCAGAGCCCGGCAGCATAGTAAAAATAACCAACCTGATGAACCGGCAATCGGCTTATGTAAAGGTGATGGGCGGTATTTCAACAACCGAAAACGATGAAAATGTCGCGCTGAAAATCTCAAAAAAACTTGCCATGCAGTTGCAGGTTTTAGACGATAAATTTTTGGTGGAAGTAAGCCGCTATGCGAAGAATTGAAATTCCTCAAAGGCTGTTTAAAATCTGCAATCGTTAGTCGTTAATCAAAAAAGAGCTATGACTAACGATTTTAGATAATTCCGCCTAAGAGGCGGGCGGGACAGACTTTAGAAGTAACCATCTGCCCCTGTTTTTTATTTTCAGACAATTGCTTAAAATAAATGATTGCAAAAAGCAATATGTGAACTAAATGTTCAAATAGCTGTCTGTTTTCAGCCTGCAAATTTTACATTTGCACTCTTTTTAAGAAATTCATTTAACATAGCCCGATGATAGAAACAGGCACGCAACCCTTAACGCAACACGATATTTTTCAAATTCTTTTTGAAGGCGAAAAAGTGTTGCTGAGTGAAACGATATTGAAAAAAGCAGAGGCGAATTTTTATTTCCTGCGCGATTTTTCTTCCGATAAAGTTATTTACGGCATCAACACGGGCTTTGGTCCTATGGCGCAATACAAAATTCCGTATTCCGACAGGCTGATGTTGCAGTATAACCTCATCCGAAGCCATGCAGGCGGCAGCGGCAAACCCATTGACATACTCTATGCCAAAGCAATGTTGCTCGACCGTTTGAACACTTTGGCGCAATGTAAAAGCGGCATTCACCCCGATTTGCTTTCGCTTATTGCCGATATGCTGAATGCCGATTTGATTCCCGTGATTTATGAGCATGGCGGAGTTGGCGCAAGTGGCGATTTGGTGCAGTTGGCGCACATGGGCTTGGCGATTATTGGCGAAGGCGAACTTTGGGAAAACGGTGAAATAAAACCTGCCGGTGATGTGTTGCGCAGCCATAATCTTATACCATTTGCCATTCGCCTGCGCGAAGGTTTGGCTTTGATGAACGGCACTTCGTGTATGACGGGCATCGGCATTGCAAACATCTATTTTGCACAGCGATTGCTGAACTGGAGTGTGCTTTTTTCTGCCACCATCAACGAAATTTTTGAAGCCTACAACGACCATATTTCAGCGCCATTGAACGAGGCAAAACTGCACACAGGGCAAGTGAAAATTGCCGAAGCCATGCGCAATATTTTAAGCCAAAGTAAATTGATGCGCAACAGGCAGGAACACCTTTATACCGACACTGTTGAAACGCATTTTAAAGAAAAAGTGCAGGAGTATTATTCGTTGCGTTGCACACCGCAAATTCTCGGACCGATTTACGAAACCATTCTTCATGCACAAAAAATTGTGGTGGATGAATTTAATTCTGTAAGCGATAACCCGATTGTGGATGATGTGATTGGCAATGTGTTTCATGGCGGCAATTTTCATGGCGATTATGTGGCGTTGGAAATGGATAAATTGAAGATTGCCATCACCAAACTTTCCATGCTTACCGAAAGACAGTTGAATTATTTGCTGAATGATAAGCTGAACGGCAAGCTGCCGCCTTTCATCAACAACGCAACGAGAGGATTGAACTTTGGCATGCAGGGCATTCAATACACTGCAACTTCTACGGTTGCCGAAAATCAATCGCTTTCTACACCTGTTTATGTGCACAGCATTCCGAGCAACAACGACAATCAGGATATAGTAAGCATGGGCAGCAATGCCGCTTTGATGACTGCGCGGGTAATTGAAAATGCGTTTGAAGTGTTGAGCGTTCACGCGCTTGCCATTGCCGAAGCCATAGACAGCTTAGATATGAGCGAAAGACTTTCGGAAAAACCTAAAACGTTTTATACCGAAATCAGAAAACTTACCGCGCGTATTCACATTGACGAAGCAAAATTCAAAGCATTGAAGGACATAAAAATTTACCTGAAAGGAAATTCACCGGAGGTGGTTTGACAGAGAACAGAAATCAGAAAAAAGTAGAATCCGTGTAATCCATAAATCTGCGTAATCATCGCTTGCGAGAAAAAACAGAATCAACTAATCAATCAAAAATAATCAATCGAAAATGATGTATGCTTTAGTAACAGGAGGTTCGCGCGGAATCGGCAGAGCAGTTAGTTTAAAATTAGCTGCCGAAGGATATTATGTAATTATCAATTACAGAAGCAACGAAACCGAAGCGCAGAACACACTTACACAGATTAAAGCAGCAGGAGGCGATGGCGAATTGCTGCAATTTGATGTGGCTGATAAAACGCAAATAGAGCAAACGCTTGGCGCTTGGATTGAAGCTAACAAGGATACCAAACCCATTCAAATTTTGGTGAACAATGCAGGTATTCGCAAAGACAATTTGCTGATGATGATGCCCGAAACAGACTGGCATCAGGTGTTGAACACCAACCTCAATTCATTTTATTACATTACTAAATTGGTGTTGCCGTCCATGCTTTTGAAACGCTACGGCAGAATCGTAAACGTGGTGTCGCTTTCCGGCATAAAAGGTTTGCCCGGGCAAACAAATTACTCGGCATCAAAAGCAGGTGTAATTGGCGCAACCAAAGCGTTGGCGCAGGAAGTAGGCAGGAGAGGCGTTACCGCAAATTGCGTTGCGCCCGGCTTCATCAAAACCGAAATGACGGAAGGCATTGAAGAAAGTCAGTTCAGAAACATCATACCCATGCAGCGTTTTGGCGAAGCAGATGAAGTAGCGGAAGTTGTTTCGTTCTTAGCATCAAAAGGCGCGTCCTACATCACAGGCGAAGTGATAAATGTGAACGGTGGATTGCATACTTAAATTGGGGTTAATGGATAAAACAGAGGCTGCAAAATGTTCATCAAAGGCTATTCCTTGCGCTGATACGGGCGAATAATCAAGCGGATGTTTCTGTCGTAGCTTATGTAGCTCCAAACCCAGTTTACAAAAACAATTAGGCGGTTTCTGTAACCTACTAAAAGCATCAGGTGCAAAGCCATCCACACAAACCATCCTGCAAAGCCGCCAAAATTCAGGCTGCCAACCTGCGCCACAGCTTTGTTTCTGCCAACTGTTGCCATTGTTCCTTTATCGAAATATTTGAAGCGGTCGGGTGTCCATTGCTTAAAAGTTTTTTCAAAATTAGAAGCTACCAACTGCCCTTGCTGCATGGCAACAGGCGCAACCTGCGGATGCCCGTTTGGAAAATCTTCCGTTATCATGCAAGCCACATCGCCAACGGCATAAATGTTTTGATGCTCTTTAACCTTGCAATATTCATCTACCAAAATTCTGCCGCGAGGAGTAATACTATTTTGCGATAAGCCTTTCAGCAAAACGCCTTTGATGCCTGCCGCCCAAATCAAAGTTGATGCCGTAAGGTTTTTTCCCGTATTTGTTTCAACGGTTGTACCATCGTAATTTTTTAACCCTGTGCTCAGCCACAATTCAACACCAAGTTTTTCCAAATAACTCTTTGCCTTTTTCCTGTTGCTTTCGCTCAGCATCTGCAACACATCGCCACCGTTTTCAATAAGAATCACCCGCATCTTTCTAAAGTCTAATTCGGGGTAATCGTTGGGTAAAACATGACCTTTTAATTCGCTCAATGCGCCTGCCAATTCCACGCCTGTGGGTCCGCCACCCACCACAACAAAAGTCATTAACGCAACTTGTTCATGCACATCTTTTGTAAGCAATGCCTTTTCAAAATTCTGCAAAATCAGGCTGCGCAGGTTCAATGTTTCCGTAACGGATTTCATCGGCATGGCATATTTTTCAAAATTGGCGTTGCCGAAAAAATTAGTGGTAGAGCCTGTGGCAATCACCAAGTGGTCGTAACGGATTTCACCAATATTGGTTATCAGCATATTTTTTTCTGAAACAATTTCCTGCACTTCGCCCAAGCGAAAGTGAAAGTTTTTTTGCCCTTCAAATATTTTGCGAATCGGGTAAGCAATAGAATCCGCCTCAAGACCTGCGGTTGCTACCTGATACAATAATGGCTGAAATGTGAAGTAGTTATTTTTATCTAACAATACAATTTGCACATCTGCTTTTGCTAAAGATTTTACCAACTGCAAGCCGCCAAAACCGCAGCCGATAATTACAATTCGCGGAACTTTTACTTCGGGAATATTGATTTCCATTTTTGAGATTTTTACCGATGCGAAGTTTCAACAAAAAATATCACCGCAACAACTAAAATTGAAGCGAAATGCAGGAAAGAAAAATGAAGTGGAGATTAATGAACCTAAACCGAAACCAAACCTTTGTTTAGTTCTTGAAAATCCTGTGAGAATAAGTGTTTTCGCCTATGCTGACGCGCAAAATGAAAATCCCTTTGCCTGCGATTTTTTCGCTGTCGGGAGTGATGATAATTTCTTTAGCCGGCTTTGACAGGTCGTGGGTATTGCGGTAAATTTCATTTCCAAGAATATCAAACATACGCACATTAACCGTTCCGGTTTGAGCCGTTGAAAATTTCAAACTAAATTCATTGCTGAAAGGATTAGGAAAAACACTAACCTGCTCAAGTTCGGCTTTGCGGTTTTCCAAACCGTTTGCTTTTACTCCACCCGCCATGATAACGGCAAAAAGCAAAACAAAAAATAAAGCGGTGTAATTGTTTTTCATCTCTGCAAATTTTGTTTTTCAAAAACCGGATGCGGTGTTCATAGTTTGCGTTCCCCTAAACCCGAACACCTTCGTGTTGTTAAAAATAATGCGTATTTGACAATTATGCAAGTTTAAGGATTAAAATGTTTTTGACTGCCCGACTTTCAAAGGCAATTTTAAACTGTTTTTAATCCAATTTTATTTCTTCCTCATGCTCGTCAAACAGCTTGTAATCGGTAAACGAAAGCGATTCGTTGCTGTATATCTTGATGTAAGATTTGAATTTCCACCACCATTTTAACCTGATAGACGGGAAACCTTTCTTTAAATATGCCTGCACAATCGGATGAACATACAATTTCAGGCTCCGGTGCGTTTGAGTAAGCGTTCGTAAATCACTTTCAATTTCATCCAGCAACATCAGCGAAGATTGAATTGCACCCGAACCTGCACAGGTAGGGCAAACTTCGGTGGTAACAATATTTATTTCGGGGCGCACACGCTCGCGCGTTATCTGCAAAATATTGAAACGCGAAAGCGGTAATATCGTGTGCGTAGCGCGGTCCGGTTCCATAAACTCGCGCATTTTCACAAACAATTCCTGCTTGTGGTCAGGCACTTTCATGTCAATAAAATCTATCACAATAATGCCACCCAAATCGCGCAGGCGCAACTGGCGGGCAATTTCTTTCGCGGCTTCTATATTGGTGTTCAGCGCGTTTTTTTCCTGCGTGCCTTCGTTGGTATTCCGGTGTCCGCTGTTTACGTCCACCACGTGCAGGGCTTCTGTTTTTTCGATAATTAGGTAGCTGCCGTTGGGCATATTCACGGTTCTGCCAAACGAAGTTTTTATCTGCTTGGTGATGCCGTAATAATCAAAAATCGGTTGCTTGCCGTTGTAGGTAGAAACCATGCCTTTCCTGTCGGGCGCAATTCGCGCGATGTAATCTTCCAGTTCGCGCGTAAGCGTTGGATTATTGGTAACTACTTTGTTGAAATCGGGGTTGAGTAAATCGCGCAAAATTCCGGTG
>CAZSEG010000030.1:20933-25016 GCA_964605875.1 uncultured Chitinophagaceae bacterium | reverse complement strand
AAAAATCAATAAATGACTACTCTTTCAGTGGGCGAAAAAGCCCCCGATTTCAGCGCAAAAGACCAAAACGGCAACACAGTTTCTTTAAGTGATTTTAAAGGCAAAAAAGTAGTGTTGTATTTTTATCCGAAAGACGATACACCCGGCTGCACCAAAGAAGCCTGCAACTTTCGCGATAACTATGCTTTGCTGAAAAAGAAAGGATATGTGGTGTTAGGCGTTAGTGTGGATTCAGAAAGAAGCCATAAAAAATTTATAGAAAAACACGAACTGCCATTCACGCTAATCAGCGATACAGAAAAGCAAGTTGTAAATGCTTATGGCGTGTGGGGCAAAAAGAAATTCATGGGTCGCGAATACATGGGCACAGCCCGCGTAACCTTTGTGATTGATGAAAAAGGCATTATTGAAAAAGTGATTGACAAAGTAGAAACTACCGATTCTACAGCGCAGGTTTTGGCGTAAATGAATTTGCGCTCTAAAAGTTTACAGCTTTTCTTGCTTCACACATTCAAACAAAATCCACTTACTTTTGTAACAAGTGAAAAACTTGTTGCTCTTGCTTTGCGGTTTTGTGTGGTGCGGTGTGGCAGTGGCGCAAGACATCCACTATACGCAATTTTTCAATTCGCCTTTAACGCTCAATCCTGCCCTCACGGGGCTTACGCGCGGCAACTACCGCGTGGGCATTGCGCACCGCAGCCAGTGGTTTGGCGCGGCAAACACAGGTTTTTTCAACGCGCCTTTCTCAACGCCTTCGGTGTTTTTCGATGCGCCAATTTCTATCAATGATGATGCCGTAGGTATTGGCGGTATTTTTATCAGCGACCAAACAGGAGGCAACACTTTCAGTTCTTTCACGGGCTGCGTTTCGGCTTCCTACATCAAAAGTCTGGGCAAAAAAAATGCGCATCAGCTTGCGGCAGGCATTCAAATCGGCTACACCCACAAAAGCATCCGGCAAGTGGGTTTGCGTTTTGAAAGCCAGTTTGTGGGTACTAACTTTTTTGAAACCCTCAGCAACGAAGAGCAAATTGCCGCCTCTGCCATCGGCTTGATTAACCTGAACGGAGGCGTGTTGTGGTTTGGCAAAATAAACCGCAGGCTGAGTATGTATGCAGGCGGCTCGGTGTTTAACGTATCGCAATCGCGCAACCAGTTTTTGATGAATACTCCTGCGCGTTGGTATCTGCGCTGGAATATTCACACAGGTATTGACATTACACTGGGTGACAGAGTACACTTGTTACCATGCGTGATGTATATGCGTAGCGAAACAGCAGACCAACTGTTGCCCGGGGTTTCCATTGCTTACGACATCACCCCTGTGGCAACAGTTTCAATAGGCAGCTTAACCCGCGTAAACGATTTCACCAACAAAAATATTCAGGTGGATGCAACTGCGCTCTACGGTGCGTTTGATTACAAAGGCTTTAAAGTTGGCGTGAGCTATGACTTTACGGTTTCAGAATTAAAAAGAAGCAAGAGTGGTTTGGGCGCGTTTGAAGTAACTATGATATACATCGGCAGAACCAAAAAGAGCAAGCGGATAATTTTTTGTCCGATGTTTTAGTTGCGGGTTTCAACCCGTTTTTAAACAAATTCCTTTTGAATCCTATAAAAAAGATAATGTTCAAATCGTTGCTGTACTTTGCATTGGCTGTTTTCCCCTCTTGAGAGGGGCAGGGGTGTGTTTGTATTTGCGTTGCAACGGGTTGAATCTTTTATCTTCGCCCGCGCTTATTTTATGTGTGGAATTGCAGGGTATGTTTTAAAGGAGAAGGCAAACGGCTACGAGAATTTTTTGAAGGCTGCGGTTCAGCAACTTTCTAAACGCGGACCCGATGCACAAAATCAATTCATTAAAAACGATGTCGGCTTAGGACACGCAAGGCTTTCCATTATTGACACATCAACTGCTGCAAATCAGCCGCTGACAGATGTTTCGGGCAGATACACCATTGTTTTTAACGGTGAAATTTTCAACTACCGCGAGTTGCGTGACAGCTATTTGCGTGATATAGTTTTTCAAACCCACAGCGATACCGAAGTGTTGCTGCACCTATTCATCAAAAAAGGTGTTGAATGTTTAAATCTGCTGAATGGATTTTTTGCCTTTGCGGTTTACGATGCGCAGGAAGCAAATCTTTGGCTCGCCCGCGACAGGTTTGGCATAAAACCAATGGTGATTTTTGAAGATGAAAAGCAATTGTTGTTTGCATCCGAAATGAAAGCCTTGTTACAATTTCCGGTGAAAAAGGAAATTGATTTCGATACGCTTTCGCTATACCTGCAACTGAACTACATACCACTTGGCAACTCGATGTTGAAGAATTTTAGAAAACTGTTGCCCGGGCACTGGATGAAAATTTCGGGCAATAGAAAAACAGTTGTTGAGCAAGCCTTTTACCGCATACAATGCAGCGATGAAAATAATGCGGCACTGACTTATGAAAAAGCACAAACACGACTGCATGATTTAGTAGAGGCATCCGTGCAAAGGCGTTTGATGAGCGATGTGCCGTTGGGCGCGTTTCTGAGCGGAGGAATTGATTCTTCCATTGTTGTAAGTCAGGCAGCAAAACACACCAAGCATCTGAATACGTTTTCTATCGGCTTTAAAGACGAACCATATTTTGATGAAACAAAGTATGCCAACCTTGTTGCAAAAAAATACAACACCAACCACACTGTTTTCAGTATCACTACCAACGAAATGTTTGAAAATCTCAACAACATTCTTTATTACATTGACGAACCTTTTGCCGATTCATCGGCTATTGCCGTTTATATTTTAAGCAACTACACGCGCAAGCATGTAACGGTTGCGTTGAGCGGTGATGGCGGTGATGAACTGTTTGCGGGCTACAATAAACACAAAGCAGAGTTGCGCGCAAGGCAAAATAATTTTGTAAATGTTGTGCTGAAAAATTCAAAGTCAGTTCTTGATTTATTGCCTGCATCGCGCCATTCAAAATTTATGAATCTGTTCAGGCAGTTGCAGCGATACAGCGCAGGTTTGCAACTGAGTAATGCTGAAAGATACTGGCGTTGGTGTGCGTTTACAGATAAAAACGATGCGCTGAAATTGTTGAATAAACAACATATTATTTCAAATAAATCCGATGCTGTTTCCAAAGAATTATTTGCAGTAATTGATTCGGGAAAGTCAATGAACACCATGCTTTTGGCAGATACTAAAATGGTGTTGCCAAATGATATGCTCACCAAAGTTGATTTGATGAGCATGGCAAACAGCCTTGAAGTGCGCGTGCCGCTTTTAGATTATACGGTGGTTGATTTTGCATTTTCGCTTCCATTTAATTACAAGCTGAGAAATGGCGTTGGCAAATCAATTTTGAAAGATGCTTTCAGAAATGAACTGCCTGAAGAATTATTTACTCGTCCGAAAAGCGGCTTTGAAGTGCCACTGCTAAAATGGTTCCGCACGGCATTAAAAGGCAAGATAGAATTTGATTATTTGAATGATGATTTTGTTGCTGCACAAGGTATTTTTGATGTGCAGGAAGTGCAGAAATTAAAAGAGCAATTACATTCGTCAAACCCGGGAGATGTTCATGCAAGAATCTGGGGATTGATTGTTTTTCAGCATTGGTATAAAAAGTATTTCGGGTAAATTAAGATATGGTTAATCGCAAACCAAGAGTTTTAAGAATTATAAACCGCCTCAATCTTGGCGGACCAACTTACAACGCAGCCTACCTCACCAAATACATGGATGATTTTGAAACGCTGTTGGTTTCGGGTATGCACGATAAGACCGAAGAAAGTTCGGAATTTATTGTAGAAGAACTCGGTTTAAAGCCATTGTATTTGCCCGAAATGTACCGCGAGCTGAATCCGTTTCGCGATTACAAATCGTATTTCAGAATCAGGCAAATCATTAAAGATTTTAAACCCGATATTGTACACACCCATGCCGCAAAAGCAGGCGCAGTGGGCAGACTGGCTGCCCGTCATGCGGGAGTTCCGGTTATTCTTCACACATTTCACGGACACGTTTTTCATTCGTATTTCAGCCCCGCAAAAACAAAAATGTTTTTAGCTATCGAAAAATATCTC
>CAZSEG010000030.1:19293-20923 GCA_964605875.1 uncultured Chitinophagaceae bacterium | reverse complement strand
CACCAAAATTATTGCGCTAAGTCCTAAACAACTTTCGGAGCTTACCGATGAATTTAATATCGCGCCAAAAAGCAAGTTTGAAATCATAAATCTTGGTTTCGATTTACAACGCTTTGCCGAAAATCAGGAAGAAAAGCGCAAGGATTTTCGCACCGAATACAATATAAAAGATGATGAAATAGCCATTGGAATTATCGGCAGATTAGTGCCAATAAAAAACCATTCATTGTTCCTGCAAGGCTTGAAAAAACTTTCGGAAAACACCGATAAAAAAATTCGTGCTTTTATTATTGGCGATGGAGAATTGCGCGGTGTAATCGAAGCCGAAGCTACTACATTAGGCATTCCGTTTTCATCCGAAAAACAAAATTCAACGCTGCTCACATTTACTTCATGGATTAAAGATGTAAGTGTATGCAATGCCGGATTGGATATTATCGCACTAACGTCAAATAATGAAGGTACGCCCGTTAGTTTAATTGAAGCGCAGGCAGCGGGCAAGCCGATTGTTTCAACAAGAGTTGGTGGTATTGAAGACATTGTGGAAGAAGGCAAATCAGCCATTTTATGTGCAAAACAGGATGTGGATGCTTTTGCCAAAGCCTTGACATTATTGGTGAATGATGATAATTTGCGGGCAGCAATGAGCAACGAAGGCAGTGATTATGCACTAAAACAATTCAGCTACCAACGGCTTTGCGCTGATATGACAAAATTGTACAACTCATTATTGAACGGTGATAAATCTGTTGCCCAGTCTGCGTAATTCCGTAGGTTTGTGGCAATAATTATATATGAGGCAAATATATCTGCTGTGCCTGTTTTTTGTTTTGCTGCTGGTGCTTACGCCATCCTGTAAGTTAGTTTACCCGGGTTTGATGTTCCAACAAGGCAAATACCAATCGTTTGAATTGCAGGAAAAATTGGTGGATCAATATGTGATTCAGCCGTTTGACCAACTTACTATTGCCGTATTCTCTCGTGATGGTTTTAAGTTGATTGATGTTTTGGGAAGCGGTGGAGAAAATGTCAATATCGGCATGGGAGGCATGAACGGAAATATGAACGGAAATATGAACAGGCGTGCCGGAGTAGATTTAATTGTAGATAAAGACGGCTATTTGCGCATCCCCGTAATCGGAGAGCTAAATGTAAAAGGATATACCGAAACGGAATTGGAAAGGCTGATTGCCGAGCGGATGTCGGCATTTGTGGTTGCGCCTTTTGTTGAAGCAAGGGTAACGAACCGAAGATGTTTTTTGTTTAAAGGTTTTGAGGGAAGCGTTGTGAGTTTAAATAATGTTCCCACTTCTTTGTTTGAAGTAATTGCACGCTCCGGAGGCATCAGCCAAAACAATAAAGCCTATAAGATTAAACTTATCAGAGGCAATTTCAACAATCCGCAAATATTCATCATTGATATTTCAACTATTGAAGGAATGCAAAAAGCAAACCTGATTGTGCAGTCGAATGACATCATTTACATAGAGCCGCGCAGACAATATATCAGGGATATTTTGCGCGAAACTTCAATAATATTTACGATTGTAAATTCTGTTACCTCATTTTATTTATTAGGCAAAGGATTAAGTGGAAAATAAAATTGATTTTTCTGGTCAAGGGGGGCAAC
>CAZSEG010000030.1:5641-19283 GCA_964605875.1 uncultured Chitinophagaceae bacterium | reverse complement strand
GATTTCACTATTATACCTGCGATATACTCCGCGTATTTATGAATCATCCGCAAAACTTGTTTTAAAAACCGAAAAAACCACGCAAATACTTGGCGTTCAAAATTTAGTTTTTGAACAGGATATGTCTGAAATCAACAGGGAAATGCAGATGCTGAAATCGCCTGTTATGATTGGTGTGGTTTGTGATTCCTTAAAATTAAATATCGGTTATTTCAAAGAGGGAAAATCAAAATTTATTGTTGAGGAAATTTACAAGTCGTGCCCGTTCAAAGTAGTAGAAGAAACGGTTGATTACAACATAAGTAATGTTCCGGTTTATCTGAAAATCATCAACAAAAGCAAGTATCTTATTTCCTACAATATTGACGGTCAGGATATTGAAAAAGAATTTCGTTTTGGTCAGAAAATTGTTGCCAAACATTTTTCCGGCACCATCAATCTTCAAAACGACTCATTAAGACCCGAAGAAATCAATGCAATTTATTTCTTCAAATTCTACGACAGGAATTTTATGACCAACATGGTTATATCCAAAATAGACTTAACTCCCATTGACAACAAAAACAAAACCTTAGAAATATTTTGTAAAGACCAAAGCCCCGAAAAAGCAAGAGATATTCTAAGGATTTTATCGCGCGAGTTTATCTCTTTTGACGTGAAAAAGAAGCGCGAAAGTTTTGATAATATCATCTCGTTTATTGACGCGCAAATGGATTCGTTCGGCAGGGTGCAGGAGGCGATGCAGGACTCTATTTCGAGATTTAAAATTCAGAACGAAATGTTTGGAGAATCGGGTTCTTACGATAATCTGCTCCAGGATATGTACAACCTGCAAACCGAGATTTTACAAACCGAAGGCAAGGTGTTTGCGATTCAGAACCTTAAAGAAATAACTCAAAAAACAAAAGATTACACCACGCTTCCCTACCTGCGGCTGAAAGATGCGGACTTGAACATTGAAGGCGATATTGAAAAAATAAACCGCTCGCAACAATTCAGAGAAGCAAAGCTGCTGGACGTTACGGAAGACCATCCCGAAATAAGAATTATTGACAAACAAATTTTAGCGGCAAAATCGCAACTGTTGCAGCGAACGGAAAACGCGCTGAACACCACAAATGTTCAGTTGAATAAACAGCGGGATCGCTATCAGAAAATTCTTGCAAAAGTTTCTTCACTGCCCGAATTACAGGAACAATTAAAACGAATGTCGCGGTTGGCAGAAGCAAGAAACACGTTCTTTTACAATCTTTTCGACCAGCGTTCTTCTTATGCCATTGCCTCAGCGGGCATTGTGCCCGATTACACTTTGCTTGCCGATGCCAGCCTGTCGCGTATTCCGGTTTCACCTATGGAAGATCAAATAAAAATAGGCGGTTTCATTTTAGGGTTGCTGATTGGTTTACTGATTGTTGTGGCAAGATTTTTATTGCATAAAAACATTGTTTCCATCAATGAAATTGTTTCAAAAACAAGCGTGCCTGTTTTGGGTGTTGTGCCAAGCTATAATACACCGATGGAACGTTCGCAGGTGGTTGTTACAAAAAATCCCAAATCAACAATTACGGAAGCCTTCCGCGCGGTTCGTTCCAACTTTCAGTTTATCAGCAATGAAGCCGGTGCGAAAGTTTTAGCAACCACTTCCACCATTCCAGGCGAAGGAAAAACTTTTACCGCAATCAATCTGGCTGCCATTATGAGTATGCTCGATAAAAGAGTTGTCATATTGGATTGCGATATGCGCAAACCCCGTCTCGGGAAAATTTTCAATATTGATTCTCCTAAAGGTGTAAGTACAATTTTGAGTAAGCAATCGGGCATTGATGAAGCCATTCACAGAACAGAGATAAGAAATATGGATGTGATTACTGCGGGACCAATTCCGCCAAATCCTTCCGAGTTAATATTGAATGACTCTATGGACGAACTGATTGGTTATCTGAAAAAGAAATATGATGTTATAGTTATTGACACGCCACCAATCGGTTTGGTAACGGATGCTTTGTGTATTTTGAAAAAAGCCGATTATCCCGTTTATGTTTTAAGGGCGGCATATTCAAACAAATCGTTTGTTGAAAACATCAATAAACTCTACACCGATAATGACATTAAAAATCTCGGTATTATTCTGAATGATTTCGGAAGAGGTGCATCGGGTTATTCTTACGGTTCGGGTTACGGTTATGGCTATGGTTACGGTTATGGATACGGCTATGGAATTTATGGTTCTTACGGCTATAAAACGGGGTATTACAGTGATGATACGGCATCGCAACCCGTAAAAAAAGAATCGCTTGTTTCCCGCATTTTTAAAATATTAAAGCCTTAACGGTGGAAGAAAAATTCTTGGCGTTATTTCTTGCTTTGTTTTTTATCATATCGGTTTTGTTTTCATTTCTGATAAACTGGTTGTTTCTGAAATTTTCAATAAATCTCGGTTCAAGAAATAAGGAAATCAGCCAGGTGCGTTGGAGCGCGAACGAAAAACCCGCAATCGGGGGAATTTCATTCTTTATTGTGTTCCTTGTTTCCATTTCTGTTATCGGAACTATTCCGCGCGAAGCATCAACATTTTTAGATAAAAAACTGATTGGTTTGATGGCTGCATCCAGCTTAGGTTTTCTTTTGGGTTTAGCCGATGATGCTTACAACACCAATCCGTTGGTGAAATTTATCGGGCAGTTGAGTTGCGCTTATATTTTGATTGTATCGGATGTTTACATCAAAGTTTTTGGCGTTGATTCTATTGATTTTTTAATCACCACTGTTTGGGTAATCGGCATGATGAACTCCATCAATATGCTTGATAATATGGATGCAATTACTACCACAGTTTCTGCAAGCATTATCACCGGAATGATTGCCGTAATTTTAGCAATGGGCTACATCGAAAACAATTTGTATTTGGTGATGCTGGTTGGTGTTTTAGGCTCGCTGATTGGGTTTTTATATTTCAACTGGAATCCTTCAAAAATTTATATGGGCGACACCGGCAGCCAGTTTCTCGGAGTTTTTCTTGCCGCATCAAGCATGGTGTTTATCTGGAATTACAAAGATTCAGGCACTTCGGAATTTATTCAGCTAAAACAATTTGTTGTGCCGATGTTGTTTTTCATTATTCCGTTAATTGACACCATCACCGTTACCATCCGCAGGCTGATGCGCAAGCAGTCGCCCTTTGTTGGCGGCAAAGATCACATCACACATCACTTGGCTTACTTGGGTTTAAGCGACCGTCAGGTAGCATCGGTTTTAATTTTTGTTTCATTAATTTCTATTCCTCTTTGTGTTGTAATAATCACTGGTATTCTCGAATGGACTTGGGTTGTAACACTCAGCGCATTTGCCTACTTCGCAATTATGTTTATCATCTTCCAACTATTGTATAATAGGGGTAAACGAATTTTTGAAGAACGGCAATCAAAAGCTATTGAAAGTGTGATATGAATTTTGCATTAGTATTTGTGGGCGGTGGCTTAGGTAGTGTGTTGCGTTATGCTTTCAGCATTTATTTGCCCGCAAATAATTTTTTTCCGGTTGCTACATTTTCAGCGAATTTTATTTCAAGTTTCATGCTTGGAATTTTTCTTTCGCTTTATGCTTCTACAAGCAATCAAAAACTATTTCTGACAACCGGCATTTGCGGTGGATTTTCTACCTTTTCAACGTTCAGTGCCGAAACATTTGGTTTGCTTCAACAAGGTAATTACACTGCTGCCGCAGTTAATGTTTTACTGAATGTTGTTTGTTGTGTTGTGGCAGTTGCAGCAGGTATTTTTGTGGTAAATAAATTTTGAATACAATGCCACAGATGCACAGATAAAAGAAACATCTGTGGCAATTTAGTAAAGCAGGTTTAATGCCGCTTTCTCACAAACCCGCTTCCTGCAAAATTTCTCTCAACTCACTCAGCACAATTGCGGTTGCTCCCCAAATAATATGTTCGCCAAAAATAAACGCAGGCACTTTGGCGGTTACACCTTGCTGCAAATGAATTTCTGTTTGCCGGATATTTTTTGCCGGTAAAAAAAATGAAAGCGGTATCTCTACAATTTCCTGCACTTCTCTTTCCTGCGGAATAAAATTTTTCGCTCCATGCAAATGCGCCACAACAGGATGCACCAAAAAATTGCTTGGCGGAATATAAAGTTCTGTCAGCCTTCCAATCACTTCTACTGCGGCTTTCGGCACACCGATTTCTTCTTCCGCTTCGCGCAATGCAGTTTGAATAATATCTTCATCCGCATCATCAAATTTACCTCCCGGGAAACTCATTTGCCCGCTATGCACACCCGCATATTTTCTGCGCTGCGTGAATACGGTTTGCCACTCATTTTCTTTTTGATACAACAAAATCAACACACCGCCAATGCGCGGATGCTGCTGCAAAATTTCATCCGAAGTCATGCGCGGACGATAGCTTGGTGCCATTTTGTATTGCGCGTTTTCACCGGGCAAAGGTTGCCGTAAACGTTGTTTTATTTTTTCAATAAAATCTGATTGCATTTCGCTGTGCATGGTTTTGGCGAAAGAAATTACTTTTGCCTCCTTTTCAAAAATTATTCATGCAAACAAGATTCACGGCAAAAGGTATAGCCGGAGATGGCAAAGAAGTTTTATTGGCATTTGAATTGCTCGAAGAAGCATTTCTGGTGAATTTGAACATCATTCCCAAAGCCGCATTCTCTAACGAACAATTAGAGCAATGGGCAGCGGGCGAAGCAATTCAATTGCCCGAAGGAACAATTACGGTTCAGCCCAATTTGAATGAAGATTCGATTTTGCCAGCCGATATTAAAAGCGAGGAAACAGGCAAGATTCGCACCAAGCAAAACGAATGGGCTTATCGCCTGCTTACCAATAAACTTTGGGAGTCGTACCTGATTGAACTGGAAGCGTTGAAAAAACAAGCTGCCGAGCTTACTTCATACAGCCGCAGTTTATTTGATGATGCAAAGAGTTTTTGGGAAAGAGTGTTGGAGCATAAAAAGGAGCGCGACATTTCTCAGTCGAAATTGGATGAGATAAAAGAAGAGGTAAATAAAATTTTTGAAGTGCTGAAAGAGTTGCGCAAAAATGAAGGTGCGCAATATGAAGAAGCATCGGCAAAATTGCGCGATGAAATTTTTGCACTGATAGAAACCTTCAAAACAAAATTAGTGGAAGGTGCGCATTTCAAAGAGTTGTTTGAAGAGTTGAAACAAATGCAGTTAGGCATTCGCGGCAAGCGGTTTACAAAATCTGACGACAACAATATTCGCAAGGCTTTTGATGCAGCATTTCAGCAACTGAATGAAGCGCGCAATAATTTTGCTTCAAACAAAAACGCATCACGCGTAGAGAACCTGAGCAAGATTGTAGGCAGCATGGAAAAATCGCTGCAACGCGACAAAGCAGATTTAGATTACTACACCAAAAAAATAAACAGCCCCAAAGCGAATGCTTTGGAAATTCAATTGGTGAAATTGAAACTGAACATGATTCAGGAAGCGATTGCATCTAAAGAAGTGAAGATTGCCGACATTCATAAAACGCTTGAAAAGTTGCAACAACCGAAACGTAAGCAAGCGCAGGTTGGCAACAATCCGAAAGAAGCAGATGAAGCAACAAATGTAGAAACGGAAACTATCGCTTCCGCAACCGAAGTTGAAGAACCGCAAGCAGCGGAAACAACTGTTGAAACGCCAACAGAAGAATTAAAAGAGTAATCATGTTTCATAAATTCATTTACGGATTTACGGATTTACAGATTTACAGATTGTACATTAAAAACCGGCAATCCTCTTTTTCTCACATCTTGTATCTCATATCTTTTGTCTTTTTCTTTCAGGGATGTAAGATTTACTCATTCAGTGGTGCAAATATTCCGCCCGACATTAAAACGGTGCAGATTGAATTGTTTCAAAATCGTGCAAATAATGGTCCCGCTTTGTTGAGCCAAATATTTACCGACCGCCTCAAAAACAAATTCATCACCGAAGGAAATTTAAAGCAGGTAACTGCCGATGGCGACCTGCAATTTAAAGGTTATATCAGTTCGCTTACTTACACCAATCAAGCACCAACGGCAGGCATCAGCAGCTCGCTCAATCGCTTAACGATTAGCGTAACCGTTGATTTTGTAAACACAAAAGACGAGAAAGACAAATGGCAACAGGTGTTCACACGCTTTGCCGAAGCACCTTCCACCGAAGATATTTTCAGCATCGAAAACCGCCTGATTGATGAAATCAATAAGCAGTTGGTGGATGAAATTTTTAATAAGGCTTTGGTGAAATGGTAGAAACGCAAAATTTTGCGTCTTTATTTTAAAACGGTTTCACGTTCCTATTGAAACCTCACGGCTTCAAAAGTTCCCGTTGCCGTTGTGTTGCCGCCACCGGTACCGCTGCCACTCAGGTCTCCATAGAGGAAAGTGCCGCTGAATGTACCTGTAACCAATTGCCCCACTGCGCCAAAAGTTACTTGCAGCGTACCCGACAAGCTGCCTAAATTATAAAGCGGAGTGTTGGTGTCTGCGTCATAACCCGTAAAGGAAACAAACGCTGTTCCGGCATCTTCGTCCTCGCTCGAGAGCGCGTAAATACCACTCGTAATGCCTCTTATCTTGAGTGACACTATCAGCTTTTCGTTTTTACCTGCTCTCATGCCCATACCGTTCACATATATGGATGTGTCATCCGGATTCAGGAACGACATCATTGAAAAGTCTGTACCCGAGAAAGTAAACTTTTCATTATTCAAGCCTCCGCCATTGGCGGTTATGTTGGTGTGTGCGGGGTTTGCCGTGCCGTTCGGGTTGTTATTGCTGCAATTGCAAGTAGGAATATTTCCTTTGTCGGTTACAGTATTTGCCGCGCCTGTGGTTACGGAAATTACACTGCCGAAAGTATTGGAGGCAAGGCAATAAGGCAAAATCGTGTAAGTAGTATGCGGCAGCAATTCCACATCGAGATTGCCATCCCACACATCCACGCTTGCAATATAAATTCCTGACTGCAATGTTACCATTCCTCTTACGGCATTGCCATTGCAATCAACCAGTTTTCCTTTCACTCTTGCACCGCAAGGCACGGTGACAGTGCCCATATCAAACGTTTGCCCGCCTGAAACAGGATTTATGTTTACGGTAATGGGATTGTTCCTGTCGCCATAAGGATAAACGTTCACCCTCAACGGATAATTTGCAGGAATACGCACTTTAAAAGAGCCGCTGTTGGAAACGTGCGCATTGCTTTGGGGCAAGTTGGAAGAGCCGGGTGTGTTATCGCTGTAGCTCGCTTCGGCAAACACGGGTTGATTCTGACAATTCAAAATCAGTCCCCTTACATAAGCTACATCTTCATCCTTATCGGGATTCCAATTGGTGAAGTGGCTTACCTGCGCTTCGTAAAAACTGCCGTTTTTCACTGCGGTTCCTTCTTCCTGCCATGTTGCGGTTGCTTCGTCCAGATACCACAATTTGATGGTTGCAGGTGCTGTTGCCGTCTGCCCTGCGTCAATAGCCAGTTTAATGGTTGCTTTTTTGCCGCTTGCAAGGTTCAGTTCATTGCCCGAAGCATCTTCCAGACGAACTTTCACCATGCCGAAACTTATCAGTTGTCTTTCTTGTGCAGATGTATTTTGCGCAACCAAATCACCGCCCGGCACACGTTGCCCGAAGTTGGCATCACCGGGGTTGTGATGATAAGTATAAACATTCACCGTACCCGAATACGCGCTGCCGTTTTTCTGAATGGCAGCGGCAGGAAAGGCAACGCTTGCATTAGCGCCAATTGCAACTGTGCCGCCTGCCGAAGCATCAAATGTGCCCGACAGGTTTTTTTTGATAAGCACGATTTTAATTTGCTTTGAAGTGTCCTGCACAGTTTCAAAACCGATTTTTGAAGGAAGATAACCTGATGCCGAAGCCGAAAGGAGTTTTCTTCCGTCTGTAATAATGGCTTTGTCGAAAACAAAGAAGCCGTTTTGAGTGATGGCATTGCTGCCGTTGTAAGTAACGGTAGCACCACTAATCGGTTGAAGGTCTTCGTCCACCACAAAACCGGAAAGTTTTATGGTTTTGTGAAGTGCGTTACTACCGGACGAATCTTTTTTACATGCCTCTGTGTACAGCATAAGCAACAACATCAAAAGGAAGTATAGCTTTTTCATTTTCGAAAGATTTTAAAATAACGAACTAAAGCAAACGTAAGAAATTTATTTGGTATTACACGCTTTGCCGAAGTGCCTTCCACCGAAGATATTTTCAGCATCGAAAACTACCCGATTGACGAAATCAACAAGCAATTGGCAGATGAGATTTTCAATAAGGCTTTGATGAAATGGCAGGCACTTAAAAAGGCTTCACGCCTGCTTTGCCGATATTCAGCAACATTCTTTTGTAATATGGTCCGTGGCTGCCGGGACGGTTGCGCACAAATCCGTCAAAATACATTTTGGTGTAAACCATAGAAAATAATGCGCAGTTAATATGCCCGAATTTTTTGCCTGCCTGCCATAATTCCACTTTAGTTGCACCGTTGCGTTTCATTGCTTCGTAAGTGCGGATGGAGTTTTGATAATTCACCTGCTCATCGCCCTTGCAATAGCAAAGCATCACGGGTGCTTCGGGCTTCCAGTCATGCACATTATTTTCTTCCAAATATTTGCGGAAAGGATGGTCGGGATTATTTTCAAAATCCTCAAAATATTCCTTGCGCACCGAAAGAAAAGCTGTGTCCGGCAGTTCTCTGTTCAACTCATCCATCGGAAAATCGCCCGTCAATAATTTTGGAATTACAGAAGCATAAGGTTGTTGAAAAACCTCCCCGATTCTTTCCGGCTGCCCGATGCTTTCGTAATAGCCTTTCAACAAATAAGGCATATAGCCGGGTTGGGTGTAGAATTTATTTCTGCCGTCATAAACAGCATAAAAAATATCGTAGGGGCCGGACATTGGCGCACTCGCAGTAACCGTAAATCTGTCGGCATATTTTTCCTGCAACATTTTGTGCGTAGCAAGCGCAGCATGACCGCCCTGCGAATAGCCCGCAATAAAAATTTTACCGATAGATTTTACACCAAATAAATGCAGCGAATCGCTCACAACTTTCAGCATGTCAATGGTAGCTTCTGCTTCGGTTTTGGCGTGCATGTACAAATGGCATCTTTCGCCCCTTGCCATACCGATATAATCCGGCATAATCACCAGATAACCATCGGTGGCATAAGCCAGGCACATCGCCTGCTCGCCTCTGTAATTCAGCACCCTTTCTTTGCATAATTGTGTACCCTGATTATATATCTGCAAAGGCACATCTACATTTTCGCCCACCGGAGCAAACGCCATGCCCGTAGCTTTTACGGTGCTGCCATCGGCATAAGTGGAAGTGTAAACCACATCATACACATTCACATCATTTTTCGTTCCGAAGAACAGCTTGGGAATGTGCATGGATTTGAAGTGTGCCGCCAATTGCTGTGCCGTAAAAGTGCGCAGCAGCGTATATTCAACCAGCTTGCCGCTTTCCTGCGACTGAGCTATGGAAAACGAGAAAAAACAGAAAAAAAATGGGAGAAAATATTTTGTTTTCATTTAAAAAACCGTGCGCAAAAATAAGCGGAACAACACGGCTTTTGTGTTATAGAAACATAAAGTTTGGAAGAAAAAGAAAAATACTTTGGACACATCACTAACAATTTATCATTAAGCCTTAATCATTAAAACTTATAGCTGTAACCAATTCTGATTACTTGTGTTTCGTAATAATCGTAGCCCACATAATTAAAGCCGTTGCCTCTTATATCTTCTCTTACCACCATTGTATTTGCAAGGTCAGAAGGGTTATTGATGATTTCAATTTTCTCGATAGCAGAAGCGGGAATATTATCTAAACCTGTTTGACTTCCCAGCAAAAGTGTGAGTTGATTTGGAAGGGAATTTGAACGTATCGTATTAAACTGTATTTATTCGTATCGTTTTATTGTTGTGGCTTCAAATCAAAATTGTCTGAAAATTATTCAGGCAGAAATTTTACGTCTATACTTCTCGCAAAACAGTTCTGAAAGCCACGAATTTATCGGGGAATAAATCCTTCACCTCTTTCTGCAAGTCTTTTGCAAAATTGTTTTGATAGGTAAAATAATCGCTCATGGAGTTGCCGAAATATTGAATGGCGTAAGTGATGCCATCGGTTTGGTCGGCTTCTACCACGCGGTACATTTTATAGGATGAAAAACAGCCGGTGGCAATCACCTTCGGGATGTGTTCGGCTTTCATCCACTCAACCCAAACATCGTTTATGTCAAGGTCAATTTTTACGGTTACGTTGTAAACAATCATGATGAAAAAAGTAATTTAAAAAGTGAAATGACGAAAACATTTCGCTTTGTTTAATGAAATACAGGAACAGGATTTAAAAATCGCAGGATAGCATTTTTGGTGCGCATATAAGCCGTGTCGAAATCTTTGTTCAGTACCACATAATCAAACTGACTTTCGGCTCGCAATTCTTCTTCGGCTCGCTGGTAGCGTTGCTTCAAAGTTTTCGCGCTTTCGGTGTTGCGGGCTTTCAATCTTTCTAACAAAGATTCTTTTGAAGGCGGCTTTACAAAAATGGTGAAGCAATCTTTACCAAATTGTTTTTTGATGTTGGCTGCGCCTTTGATGTCAATGTCGAACACAACGGTTTTTCGCTGCGACCAAAGCCTTTCAACTTCTGCTTTCAAAGTGCCGTAATTGATTCCCTCATACACTTCTTCGTGTTCAATAAATTCGCCTGCCGAAACCTTTTTTTGAAAATCGGCTGCTGAAATAAAGTAGTAGTCTTTGCCGTCTTCTTCACCGCTGCGCATCGGGCGCGTGGTTGCCGAAACCGAAAAAGCAAGGTCGGCAAAATGCACCAATAATTTTTTTACGATAGATGTTTTTCCTGCACCCGATGGCGAGGTAATAACGATTAGTTTTTTTTCAAACTGCTTAACTGTTGGCGCGTGACCCATTGTTTATTTTTTTGGTAGAAAGTATTTAGTAGTTAGTATGTTAGATAAAACAGCCAATTAAAATTGTATTTGTCTTAACACTAAATACTTTATACTGTTCATCTTTTCTGTTTTCTATTCAGCTTATTGCTTCTCTTCGCCTTTCTTTTTTTTACCTGCGTTGGCGGTCAGTTTTTCAATTTCTTTGTCAATGTAATAAAGCGATTGCGGACCTGCGCCAATCAATTTTATTTTGTCAATCAAGCGGGTAAACTGCACTTCTTCTTCGCGTTGCTCATCCACAAAAAATTTCAGAAATTCAACCGTAGCATGGTCTTTTTCGTTGCGTGCCAAATCCACAATGCCGTAGATGCTTTTGGTAACTTTTTGTTCGCCCGCCAACGACAGCTCACAGGTTTCTATTATAGATTTAAAATTCACCTGCGGCTTTTTCAATTCAGGCACAAGTGCATGACCGCCCATTTCGTTGATGTAGTTGAAGAACTTCATGAAGTGTATATGCTCTTCGGCAGATTGTTGGAAGAAAAACGAAGCCGCGCCTTCGTAGCTTTCTTTATCGCACCACGAAGCAACGGCAAGGTAATGATAGATTGCGCCCAATTCTAAGGCAAGATGGTCGTTCAAGGCTTTCTCGATTTTTTTTGGTATCAGCATAATATTTTTTTGTTTGAAATTATCTGTGTTTGCGCCCGCTGAAAGTGTTGTGCGGGCAGTCGCATTTGCTGCTCTTGCAGGCACTTAAAGTTGTGCCCGCAAAAAGGATTAAAACAAATGCTGCAAAAAATAGTTTGATTCGATTTGTAAATAACACTTTGCAAAAGTAACAGATGCCATCGGAGCGCAAAACTATTTTATTGTGTGTGTTGAATTGGGGCATCGGTCATGCCGCGCGTTGTGTGCCGCTTGTTGAAAAATGGATGCGCGAAAACAAGCGCGTGGTGATAGCTTCGGATGGCGCGGCTTTGCAGGTGTTGCGCGGGGAATTTCCCGGATTATTGTTTGAAGAACTGCCGCCATATAATGTGCAATATGATAAAGGCGGCAACATGGTTTTTGCTATGGCAAAGCAACTGCCAAAGTTTATTAACGCGATAAATGCCGAGCATAAAACACTCAATAATTTGGTTGAAAAATATCAACCTGAAATGGTGGTTTCCGACAGTCGCTTTGGTTGCCACACTGCTAAAAAAAAATCCGTTTTCATCACACATCAGTTGCATTTAATTATGCCGAAAACGTGGAAATGGATGGAGCAAATGGTGAATCATTTCAACCACAAACAAATTGCAAAGTTTGATGAATGTTGGATTCCCGATGCGGAAGGCGAAAATAATTTAAGCGGAAAATTATCGCATCCGCCATTGCCGAATGTGCGGTATATCGGAACGCTTTCGCGGTTTGAAAAAGCAATCAAAACAGAAAAGAAATTTGATGTACTGGCGGTGCTTTCGGGTCCCGAACCGCAACGAACTTTGTTGGAAGAAAAGTTGCGAAAACAATTAAGCAAAAGCGGTTTGAAATATTTACTCGTCAGGGGTTTGCCGGATAAATCAACCAGCAAAATCAACGAAGTAAACTACATGAATGCAAGCGAACTTTCTAAAGCAATTGCCGAAAGCAAAGTTGTAATCTGCCGCAGCGGTTACAGCACTGTTATGGATTTGATGGCTTTGCAAGCCGATACAAAAATTGTTTTCATCCCCACGCCCGGGCAAACCGAACAAGAATATCTGGCGAAAAGATTAACTGAAAAAGGAATTGGTTTGTGTGTGGCGCAGGGGAAATTTGATGTATTGAAGTTGTTTTAGCTTCTGTTTAAAATTTCTTCAATCACTTGCTTATCTCCGTCAATCGCTTTTATCAGCGCGTCCATCGAGTCGAATTTCTTTTCATCGCGGATGTATTGCAGCAGTTCCACTCTTATTTTTTCGCCATAAATTTCTTTGCTGAAATTGAGGATGTTCACTTCTACCGAAAGCGATGTGCCGTTGAAAGTCGGGTTAAAACCAATGCTCAACATACCGCCATATTTCGCACCTGCATGATGCACAAACACAGCATAAATTCCTTTGCGCGGAATCAGTTTGTGCGGGTCGCTGATGCTGATGTTTGCCGTTGGGTAGCCGAGTTTTCTGCCATTCTGCAAACCTTTTATTACCAGCCCTTCTACCGAATAATTGTGTCCCAATAAATCGTTTGCGGTTTGGATATTTCCTTCGTTTAAAGCATGGCGGATTTTGGTAGAACTAATCGTAATTTGCTCTAAGGTTTCTTTCTGAATTTCATCCACTTCGTAACCGAAACGATGGCGCATTTGGCGCAGCAGGTTAATGTCGCCACTGCGGTTTTTTCCAAACTTGTGGTCGTAGCCGATTACTATTTGCTTCGGCTGAAAATTTTTCACCAAAAAATATTCGATATAATCATCTGCGCTTTGCTCGGAAAAGCTGCGCGAAAAAGGAACGATTACCACATTATCAATACCGTAACTTTCGAGCAAAGCAATTTTTTCATCCACTGTGTTCAGCAGTTGCAAAGTATTATCCTGCGGATTGATAACCAAGCGTGGATGCGGATGAAAAGTAACAATGATGCTTTCGCCATTTATGTTTTTTGCCAACTCCGAAATGCGTTTAATCAATTGCTGATGCCCTTTGTG
>CAZSEG010000030.1:0-5631 GCA_964605875.1 uncultured Chitinophagaceae bacterium | reverse complement strand
GCACATTTGATGGCGTTCACAAAGGGCATCAAATGTGCCGATGGTGATTACAGCATTGTTGAATTTCGGAAGTTTGGAAAGCTCTGTCAGTACACGCATTTACATTGATTTTTAAACCACATAGATACATAGTTGATTGCAATAAGCTGTTATCTTTTTGATTTTGATTGCACACGGAGAACACAGAGCGTTTGCTTGCGCAAACATAAATTTCTCGCAACCCGTAACTCATCATTCATCTCTCATAAAAAAAGCCATCTGAGCAATCAGATGGCTTTTGCATAAAAATTAAAACCCGAAAATTACTCTACAACAACTTGCTGGCGGGAAACTCCTGATTTGGTTTTTAATGTGATGGTGTAAACGCCTTTTGCAAGACCGTTTACGTTCAATGTAACGTTATGATTTGCAGCAATTGCTTCTTCATTGCGGATTACCACTTTTCCTGTTACGTCAAACATTTCAACAGTCATTGCTTCGTTAGTGTTTAAGTCAGCTTTGATGTTTAAAACAGAAGATGCAGGGTTTGGATAAATGCTCACTTTGTTGAAAACGGCTACATCAGAAATTGAAGTACCTGTTCCGATAGTGAAAGTTGCTGAAGCTGTGCAACCTTTAGAATCTGTTACTGTTACAGACTGGCTTGCAGCCGCTAAATCGTTTACAGAAGCTGTTGTTTTAGGGCTTCCGCTCCATTCGTAAGTGTAAGGACTTGTGCCGCCTGTAGCAGAAACAGTAGCCGTGCCGTTGTTTTGTCCGGCAGTTGCAGGGTTTGTGTTTACGATTGTAGCAGTTACCGCAGTTGCAGGCTCGGTGATTACAACACCCGCAGTTGTGGTGCAGCCTTTGCCGTCAGTGATGGTTACTGTGTAGTTTCCTTGCGGAGCGTTCAACAACGAATCGGTTGTTTGCGCAGGCGAAGAACTCCAAGCGTAAGTGTAAGGAGGTGTTGCACCGGTTGCAGATACTTTGGCTTTTCCGCCTGTTCCGCCTTTGCAAGCAACATCAGCAACTTTTGTAGTGCTGCCAACAAGAGCCGTAGGCTGAGTGATGGTAACAGTTGATGTTGAAATACAGTTGCTGCCATCCGTAACGGTTACAGTGTATTGACCTGCCGCCAAACCTGTTGCCGTTGCAGCAGTTTGTTGCGGAGTGGTGCTCCATTTGTAAGTTAAGCCTGTTCCTGTTGCTGTTACTGCCGCGCTTCCTGTTGATTGACCGAAGCAGTTGATATGTGTTGGAACTGTGTTGGTGATTGAAGGACCTCCAGTGTTTGTAATCGTTACTGAATCAACAGTAATACAACCTCCGGAGCCTGTAACGGTAACTTTGTAAACACCCGAAGCAACACCGGAAATTGAGTTTGAAGTAGAAGGGTTTCCACCCCATGCGTAGGTGTATGGAGCAAATGTTTGGTTAGAAACGCTCACTGTTGCGCCTCCGTTGTTTTGACCGCAAGCAGCAGGTGTTGATGTGAATGACAATGAATGACAAACAGTTTCAACTCTTACAAAAGGCATAATCAAAGCAGTTTGCATCAACAATTCGTTGCAAGGCGCAGGTGCGTTCATAGTGAACGGTCCAACACCTGATATGTTTACGGTAGGAGAAACTTGTAAGTTCTGATAGTACAGTGTGTTGTAAGGTATTGTACTTCTGTTGGCAAATGTATCATTGCAAGAAGTGAAGTAGCTGCCGAAGAAGTCAAGATGGTCTGATTGAGGACCTTTGAAATCCAAGCGAACAGCAAAGGTAGCTCCTACAGGATAAGAAACTCCGGGTTTGAACAAAGCAGGGAAAAAACCACCGTTAAGGTTCAATGACTGATTCAAAACTATAGTGTCAGACCATGTAAGTCTTGGCGTAAAAATATCTTCTGCCACACCCGATCCGACAATACCAATAGAATCGGCTCTCAGAACAGAGATGATGAATGTATCATTCAAACCGCTGTTGTTCACTATTCTGATAGGAATAAGGATACTGTCCACATGAACCCGGCTCGTAGCTCTGTCATATTTTTTGTTGCCCACCACGTCTATCAGTGAATCATAAATCTGAATAACGTTTCTAAAGAAAAGAATACTGTCGTTCGGGTAATTTTTGTTTAGCTGCCAATAGAAAAACTGATTTTCATAGCCGGCATTTGCATTGCCGAAAGCCGCGTCAATAGAGTCGTAGTTAAGGATAAAACTGTTGAAGATATTTCTACCTGCATTATCGGGGTAATTGATGGTGGGTTTTTGGAAAGATGCATTAGCTTTCATGTTTTGCGCGTGTTGAAACACTTTTGAGATTTCAGCAGAACTGATTTCTCTTGATTGTGCAAAAACACCGAAAACCGATAAAACAACTAATGTTGCTAAAAAGGATAAACGTTTCATTGTTTTGAATTTTTTGTTTTTAAAAATTTTTGAGGGAGCGAATATAGAAAAAGGTTAATCATTTAATAACAACCGGATTTATTCAATTCTTTATTTTAACATTGGCTTCTCTTTTCAAGCAAAAATTTCAGTTTTTTAAAATGAACAAACATTTACTTTCTGTATTAACCGCTTTGCTTTTATCAACCCCGTTTTTTGCACAGCAGCCGATTACTTTTCTATCGGCAGATATGCCCGTTACGCCATGGAACAACCGCATTGCGATTGACACGCTGCCTTTACCTTCTATCAACTTCGGGCAAAAAGGCGCGAACAGGGTTTATGATTTCAGCAACCTGTCGGTTTTCAGATATGACACGGTGGAATATCGCATGCTCACAGCAGCACAGCAGCAAAAATTTTCCGCAGCCGATATTGCCATTACTACAGATGGCAAAAGTTTTATTTACGGCAAGCACACTGCCAACACAAATTTCACGTTGGAAGGCTTGGAATCGGAATTATATCCCGGCTATTTTTCGGATGTGCAGTTCAATCCTAAAGCGGAGGTTTACAAATTTCCAACGCAATATGGCGGCACGTTCAGCGGCAGCTACGGCTCTACAAAAATTATTCCGGGTTCAAGCATCGGGCAAAGTTTGATAGGCAATGTGCGTGTTGTGTTTTCTGCCGATTACACCGACACCATTGACGGTTGGGGAAAAGTAATTACGCCCGTTGGTTCATATAAATGTTTGCGCGTTCAAAGAACAGAAAGAACGCGCACAAAAATTGATGCGTCTTCATTTATTTCTCCGAATAATTACAATCAGGCTGTGAGCGATACGCGCGATACAACGGTGCGCTATTCCTACTTAACCAAAGAAGCAAAAGGCTCGGTTATCACATTTACTTTCGACACATTCAACAATGTTACATCGGCAAGCTGGTCTATGATTCCGCCTGCCGCGCCTGTTGCTAATTTCACCTTTGGCGTTGGACCAAACGGGCAGGTAACTTTCACCGATAATTCCGGTGGTTATCCAACTTCATGGACTTGGAATTTTGGCGACAACACCGCCAACGGAACGCAGCAAAATCCTTCGCATACTTATGCCGCAAACGGCAATTATTATGTGTGTTTAACCGCAACCAATGCAGGAGGTTCCAATACTTATTGCGACACGGTTCGGGTTACAACCATTGCTGCCGTAAATAAAAAACCTGTTGCAAAAGACGACAGCACTACTTGTGTGCAAGGTGATTCGGTTTTGATTGCTCCATTGACAAACGACAGCGACCCCGACTTCAACACACTTGCTATTACCAATGTTCATGCCGCTCAAAACGGAACGGCAACTTTGACCGGAGCAACAGTAAAATACAAACCAAACACTGCCTTTACAGGCTGGGATTATTTCGATTACAGAATTTGCGATAATGGTTCTCCAAGTCTTTGCGACACGGGAAGAGTTTTCATAAACGTTACACCAAAACCCGCCAACA
Organism: uncultured Chitinophagaceae bacterium; assembly: GCA_964605875.1. GTDB lineage: Bacteria > Bacteroidota > Bacteroidia > Chitinophagales > LD1 > UBA7692. The sequence continues at coordinate 1,762 of CAZSEG010000030.1, read as the reverse complement.
AAAAGCCGATTGCGGGCGATGACAGCACTACCTGCCAGCAACCGGATTCAATTACCATAAACGCACTTTCAAACGACAGCGACCCCGATGGAAATTCAATATCAGTAACAGCAGTTTTTAATTTCCAAAACGGCACGGCAACAACAAACGGAGTAACGATTGTTTACACGCCAAACGCTTCATTCAGCGGATGGGATTATTTCGATTACAAAATTTGCGACAACGGCTCGCCATCACTTTGCGATACAGGAAGGGTTTTTGTGAATGTATTGCCCGAGCCTGTTGTGCCTGTACCGCCTGTTGCGGATTTTAATTACGTATCTAACTTTTGCAGCAACTATGCTTTTGAAAGCACAGCACAAAATGCCGATTCTATTTCTTGGATACTTACCAAATTAAGCGGTGCAGGAAATGACACTGTAATTGGCGCAGCTTCTTTTTCGTTTGGAGGCACAGAAATTTCAATCTACAAAATCTGTTTGTATGCGTTCAATCAAGATGGCATAGATTCTATTTGCGTAACGTTGGACGTTGGTTGCACAAGCATTGATGAACTTGAAAAAAATTCATTCGCGTTCTATCCAAACCCTGCGCGCGATGCGGTTTTTGTGAAAAGTGCTTCATCCAATATCAGTGATGTAAAAGCAGTTCGCCTCTACGATTTAGCAGGAAGATTGGTGAATGAAACGCAGGTGCTTGAATCGCAAAACGGCTTCATCGAAATCAACACATCAGCCATTCAAACCGGAAGTTACATTGCAGAAATTTTGTTGCGCGATAACAGCATTGGCGGCAGAAATAAATTGATGATTCAGAAATAATATTGCCTGTTGCGCACAAACCAACTATTACGCTATTTTTAGGGCGGTATGATTTTAAATACAACTTTTCGGAACATCGGGCGCACCCGCGAAATTCTGGCAATCCTCATCAAATATGGTTTTGAAGATGTGGTTGCCAACAGCACGTTGCGCAATTTGGTTACGGAAAGTATGCGCCTGCGCTGGCTGCGCGATGAAAAGCCCGCGTTGGAATACACCCGTTGGGAGCGCATCCGCATGGCTGCCGAAGAGTTGGGACCCACCTTTGTAAAATTGGCGCAGGTGCTCAGCAACCGCCCCGACATTGTTCCCGAAGCGTTGGTCAAGGAATTTGAAAAACTGCAAGACCGTGTGCCGCCATTCGAGTTTGCAAAAGTGCGCGTGATTATCGAGCGCGAAACCAAGCACAAAATCGAAGATATTTTTGAGGAGTTCAGCGAAGTGCCTATGGCTTCCGCATCCATTGGTCAGGTGCATAAAGCGAAATTAAAAACGGGCGAAGATGTGGTGGTGAAAGTGCAGCGACCCGATGTGCAGGAAATTGTGGACAGAGATTTAAGCATCCTGCGCGAAGTAGTGCAGCGCAGCGACCGCTACCTGAAAAAGCAAGGCGTGCTGAATGCCGAAGAAGTGGTGAACGTGTTTGAGCGCACCATGCAAAAAGAACTGGACTACCTGAACGAAGCCCGCAACATCGAACGCTTTCGCAACTACTATATCGGTAGAAAAGATTTTTATGTGCCGAAAGCTTATCGCGAATTCAGCACGTCAAAGATTTTGATTCTGGAGTTTGTGCGCGGTTGCAAAATTACCGATGTGCGCCAACTACGCGAATGGGACATCAGCCCCGAAAAGGTGGTGGAGCGGGGCATGGATATTTACCTGTCGCAAATTTTTGAACACGGATTTTTTCATGGCGACCCGCACCCCGGCAATGTGTT
>CAZSEG010000029.1:18470-25083 GCA_964605875.1 uncultured Chitinophagaceae bacterium | reverse complement strand
CCTGCGATGTCGTGCCGCTGTTCGAGCGACCCACAATCAATAAATGCGCATCATCTGCTTGAATCATGTGCGTGCCAAATTCAGCTCCGGCACCGCCATATTGTTTTGCCCAAAGCAGGGTTTGGGAAGCGTCATACTTGGTTAGCAGCACATCGTTTCCGCCACCTCCGGTGGCGTTGGTTGTTCCTAAAATGTAGTGCGAGCCATTGCTGCCACTTAAAACGATGTTGGCAAAATCATTTCCTGCAAAATCTGTTTTTTTCTGAAACGACTGTGCATTTAAGCCGGTTGAAAAAAGTGTTGCGGTAATCGCAAAAGCGTAAATTTTCTTCATAAGTAATTGTTGTTTGATGCTAAAATATATTTAATAATTGATTGAATACTAAGAAACTGTTTCTAACGGACTATTGCAAATCTTCGTGTAACATTTACAGAGCCTGCCGGAACCGTAATAAAGTAAATTCCTTCGGCAAAATCCCTGATGTCAATCTGCGTTTTGACCATTCCGTTTTGCATATCTTTAAAATCATAGCTCCATCTTTTTCCCTGCAAATCGCTGATTACAATTTTTGATGTTCCCTGTGCATTAAAGTATTCTACGGTTAAATCAGAGGCTGCCGGATTGGGATAAACTTTCAACAGCAGGTTGGATAATTTATTGCCCTCATCAACCTTTGATGGTGGTGTATAAACTGCCGGATTTCTGAAACCATCAAAACTCAGATTATCTATGTATGCTACTGATGAACCAAATGCAACCTGCCCGCCAAGCCTGAAAGATACCTGGGCGCTATCCGGCACATCTGTTGAATTAGCATAATTGATTGGAATACTAATAGGGGTATAGCCTGAAATAGAGGTATCAATAGCGGCATGGCAGCCGCCAATGTGCGCTCCGTTTTTAAACATAGTAATATTCACGAAAAAGGTATCGTTGTTCTGCGGTGTATATTTTGTGTAGAAATTAAAAGTGCTGTGCCTGCCGCCAACAGGAAAAGCAGGAGAAGAGTCGCTATGTTGTATTCCTCTTATCTCGGTGGTGTTAGTATAATCTATATTGTTAGCTATTTTTATTGCATACCTTCCCGATATACAATCGGTAACTTTAGCCACTTGGTCAAATGGAACTTTTGAACCTCCTGTTTCTGAAGTTTCCCAATCGGCAGGATAGTCGAATAATTCCTGCTCCCACTCTTCAAAGTTTGCATTGGGTAGTGAATCTGTTATGCCTGTAAGCACAATATTATCTACGGTCATAGCACTTCCCCAAATCTTAATACCATCGTTAAAAGCATTTGTACTTACAACTCCAACTATTACAGAATCTGGAATATCAGCAGAAGTATAAATAATAGGCGAACTGATTCTAACGAAATTATTACCGCTGCTTCCGGTTATTGGAGCAAAATGAATATGGGATATTTGACCATTGAGTTTGAAAATTGCAACACCAAAAGCGGTATCCCCAGCCACAATATCATATTTTGCATAAAATACTAAGCTATCGGGACGGGTGCCATTTAATTTCAATCCTCCCCTTATCTGGTCATCGCTAATATCGCCATAAACCACTCCTCCGGCACGGTCGAATGCTCCGCTGAACAGTTCTACCGCGTCTGAGCTATCGTAAGAAGTTCCTTTACGGATATTACCAACTCTTGTCCATTGTTTAGGCACATCAAACACAATCGTATCCCAAACCTCAAAATCACAATTAGGGATAGTACAATCGGCTGTATAAAAACTATTGATTTCTCCTTCATTGTCTCCGCCTTTATTATCGGCAACAATTCTGTAATAATAGAATGTATTGGGCGTTAAAGACGACAGATCTGCAAAAACAGCAGTTGTTACCGAACCAAACACTGTATCTACATCAGCAGCAATTACATTACCTAAGTTTTGAGATAAACCGTATTCAAATCTCAACTTGGCAAAAGTGCCGTTTGCATTAACTGTTGCGTTTAATTGCGCGCTATTGACTGATACCTTGCTCGCGCTTTCAGTAATAACAGTGGGTACGGTTGGCAGCAGATTTGCAAACCGTACAATTTTTCCAAACCGCCCCGTTATCAAACCAAAATCTTCATTGATAAAATCAACAGCAAGCAGGTTAAAAGTGTCGGTAAGTGAATAAGGTAAATTGAGCGGAGTCCATGAATTTCCTGCATCATTTGAAATCAATGCTTCGCCACGGTCGCCAACTGCATAGGCTTGTGTTGCAGATGCAAAATCAATACCGTTCAGCATTGGGCCCAAATTATCGCGTATAATAGACCAGTTTGCTCCGCCATTCGTGGTTTTTAAAATGGTTTGAATAGAATCATTGCTTCTGTTTCCGCCAACAATAAAACCTGTGGTAGCAGTAGTGAAATAAACCTTTGTGAAATCTCTGTTTGCAATGTTGCCCGTAAGCGCAACCTTATTCCAGTTTGCACCGCCATCTGTAGTCCTTAACACCGTGCCTTTGCTGCCTACGGCAACTCCGTTTGTTGCATTTGAAAAGCTGATGCTTGTAAGCCAATATCCAAAACTGTCCCGCTGCACACTCCAGCTTGCTCCTCCATCTATAGTTTTTAAAATCGTTTGAATGGAATCATTAGCTAACCATCCACCGGCAATATAGCCGATACCGGTATCCACAAAATGAACAGCATTAAAATGTCGTGCTTCAGAATTTACCGGAGCGGGAATTGAAGTCCAGTTATCGCCACCATCGGTGGATTTGATGATTGTTGCTCTATTACCCACAGCTACAAAACCGGTCTTGCTTACCATGCTAACCGATTTCAGCCATGACTTGAGTATATCTAAATTTATATTCCAGCTTACTGCTCTGTCAGTTGTTGTAAAAACAGATTGTATGGAATCATTATTTTGATTTCCTCCTGCAATGATTGCTTTTTGATTGCTGTAAACAATCACCGAGTTAGCATGGCGATAATATGGAGCCCAATCACTCGACCATTGTGCAGTTGAAAACAAATAACTCAATAAAAAAACAGATACATAAACAGCCTTGTGTAATTTTTCAATCATCCTTTAGTTTTTTGTATCAACGAAAATAGTATTTTCATTGAGGCTACACAGAAACCGATATAACAAAAAACAGACTAAAATCCCTATAGCTATTGAGAACAACTAAACGCTACAACTTCATCACCTTTTTCACAACACTTCTGTTGCTTGGCAGGTGGCGGATGGAAATGAAGTATAAGCCGCTTTCCACTTCATTTAATAACATTGAATTGGATTGAAGCGTTTGGATAATTCTTTGCCTGCCCATCAAATCATAAACAGCGATTTCATAATTCGCAGGTTCATCTTGTAACTCAAAATTGATGCGATCGAAAGTTGGATTTGGAAACACTTTTACATCCAAAATTTCCTTACGCAAATCAATAATTGCCGTGGGATGAATTTTGTTTGTATCGCCAAATAGCAAATGAATCATTACTGAACCCGGAAGTGTGGAACAGATGTTTGATTTCTTCCACGTTTGCTCTGTGAAATAGTAAATGTGGTCGCAGCCGCGCGTGCTGTTTCTGTCGTAACCGATTTGAATATTGCGCTCATCTGTTTGCGACCAACCAAAGTAAAATTTACCGCTCAGCAATAATTGCGTATCCATTTTAAACACTGAAAAACCATTCACCGAATCAATATATTTTGGTGTCATGTTGGGCGATGTCCAAATCGGTTCGTCAGGCACATATTGATTTAATTGAATTGTATCCCAAACGCTAAATTGAAACACCAGATTATTAACGTTCGCATCAATGTTGGTGAACATCACTTTAAAACCCGATAAGGTGTCAGGCTTATTGAGAATAAATTCATAACCCACTTTCTTTACCTTGTTTGCATCACCAATAATGCCATACGCTTTTTCAGCCGTGCCGTCATCATACGCCAGTTCATTGTAAAAAACCTGCGTTGCACTAACTGTATCGTTTGAAGGTAAAATATCATTCGGACTAATCCATTCTTTCAGGAAAATAGAAACGCTGTCTGTATTGCCGAGCGAAGCAGGCATGGTTAAATCTGTTTTCGGATTGATGCCGATGGTGTTGGAATAGCCCGCGTTGAAGGTTTGCAGAGGGGCAGTAAAAACAACCGATGTGGCGGGGAAAGTTTCGTCCACAAAACCCTGAAAGTTGGTAGCGGGCGCATTGTTGTTGTAATGATTGAGGTTGCGCACATACAGGTTCAAAGTATCGCTCAAATCATCCACACCGGTGTACTGGTCGGCAGGCATGGTATAAAATTTATCCAGCACGGTAGAAATCGGGTTGATGAAAGCAATGTCGTTGATGATGGTGTCGTTAATGCTTCTGTTTTTATCGAGTTTTACGTAGTCAATATGCCAGTGGTCGTTGTTGCCGTTGATTGAACCTTTGTTGCGAAAACGAAACTGAAAACCGTTGTAGAAATAGTTGGTTACAGGAACAACTTTTGCCGGAAAAGAAATCATTATCTGTTTAAAATCCAAAGCAGTATCTTTTGGAATAGCGCCATAGCCGCGCCTTCGCCACACCAATTCCCAAGTCCCCGTATATTCATTTCTAAATTCAAGAATCAGCGAGTCAATTGCATTTGGCGCATCGCCCAAACCCATCGGCTGATAGAAAAAACTGAGGTACAAAGAATCCGCTTCTGTCAAACCGCCTAAATCAATCGGCTTTGAAGTGAGCATATCTGCGCGACCGTAAGCACTCGGGCTGATAAACGGGTCGTAAGGTCTGCCGTGTTCGTTCAAGCCGTCTAAAGTTGCCACGCCAATGGTAGGAGGGAAGATGGGATAAGTATTATTTACAAAGGCGTAATTATCCGTCCACAGCCACTCATCGGCAAGTCTGGCTTTGTAAATTATTGGCGCATACTCAATCAAAGTATCGGGATTGAGCGTGTCGTTCACTACTAATTGCGAATCAATTTTGTTGCCGTTTTGGGTATTAAAAGTGTAAGTGTAATATTCGGGATAGAAATAAAAATTTGTAGGCGGAGCGTTTAAACACAATGGTCCCGTAGAAGAAAAATAATTGAAAACCACAGAATCCTTAGCCGTTGAATCAACTTGTTGCAGCGCAACATTGTAGGTGTAATTCCAGCTTTTTTGCGTGTGAAATCTTCCCTGAATGGTAGTAACTAAACTTGCATTCATACACGCGCCCGTAGCGTTGAGAATTGAATCGAAAATATAGTTTTCGGGAAAGTCGTGCTTGCGGGTTCTGTCGCTCGAAAAATCATCTAAAAAAGGAAGCGAAAGTGTGTTGCTTTCTACAAGTAAAGTTCCCGTAACATCATATCGAGAAGCAGCAATGTTTTTGGTTTTGGTTTTTTGTTTGAACTGCAACGCAGGGTTGGAAAGCAGCGGCAGCACTACATCCTGAGCCGATAAGCCAAGAGCGAAAATACTAAATACAGAAGCGGCAAAAAATTTCATCAGACAAAAAAATGATTCTTTTAAACGTAAGCGCAAGTTCAATATTGCTTTACTAAAGTTGGCGAAAGTAATGAATTGTGCATTGCCGAACCGATGCAGAAAAATCGGGCGTTGATTTTACAAGCTACTTTTTCTTTTTCCTGTTTGTTTTTGGCGCAACAGGCGCAGAGAGCTTTTCAATAACCTTTCCTGAAATGTCAATCTTAAAACGCTGGTAAACGAAAATGTTTTTGTTCTTTTTATCGCGTTCGCGAATGGCAACTACTGCATAACCTTTGTCAAAATCTCCCGCTTCGGAATAGGTAGGTAGTATAGCCCAGTTGCCGCTGTTATTGATGTAGCCCCATGTGGAATCATTGGCTGTTACGGCACAAAATCCGCCTGCAAACGAGGAGGTTTTTACAAACTTTTTTTCAATAACCTGTGTGCCGTTGGTATCTATAAACATCCATCCATCCTCTGTTTTTACAGCCCCTTTACCTTCTTTTATTCCACGCGCATCGGCATATTGAAAGTTTACGGCAAGCCTTCCCCGTTTATCTAAATATCCGTACTTTTCATTCAAAGCAGCAGCATAAAAACCTTCGCTTAAATCGTCAACCTCTTCATAACTTGCAGGAATAATAAACCTGCCGCGCTTGTCAATCACGCCATACTTGCAGGAGTCTTCTTCGCAGTTGCCAAAGCCAACTACAGCGCGCCCGTCCACAAAATCACCTGCATAATTAAATGTGCCTGCAAAGGCGGTATCTCCTTTTTTGTTGATATAATAATAGTTGCATTTTTCATCGCAATCTTCTTTGGTAACAACAGCCAAGCCGCACACAAAATCATTTGCTTCTGTAAATTGAATCGGTATTAACTCTTCACCGTTTGCAGCGTTGATGTATCCTGATTTATCATCTTTATTAAAAACCTTGTATTCAATCTTCGCTCTTTCTAAATTCTGCTCCGCTTCATTTTTGAAAGGATAATTAGGATACGTTTTCAAAAAGTTAATGTGATCTTCAGGCGTGTCGTGAAGGGTTTCAACGGCATACAAATCTTTCCAAGCCTGAAAAATATTTCTGTTTTTAGGATGAAAACGAATGAAGTGTTTGAATAAATCTGCTTCGCCTTCGCGGGTAAGAAAAACAAAAATACTGTCCTGAACTCTGCCAACCTGCG
>CAZSEG010000029.1:15819-18460 GCA_964605875.1 uncultured Chitinophagaceae bacterium | reverse complement strand
GCTTTTTTCAAACTTTACATAAGCATCCAATGTATTTTCTTTCAATGTTTTTTCCAAGCCGCTTTGCTCGAAATTTGATTTCGCTTCTTCAAAATAAACGCCCTTGGGATACTGCTCCATGTACTTTTTATACGATTCGGGTTTACCATCGGCAGTGATGGATTTGTAAAGCAGTTCTTCATACAGCAGAGTTGCTTTAGCAGTTTCTATTGAAGCAGGATAATCGGTAAGAAATTTCTTAATCGCTTCGGGCGTGTTGATTTTTTTTGCCGCCTCAAACGCAAGCGCATTGCGTTTTTCGGTAGCTTGTTTCACTAATTCTTTATCCTTAAAAACATTTGCGAAATGATTGTAAGCCTCTATGGTGTTTGTGTTTTTTGCTTTATCAAACGCTTCTTTTTGTATGCCGTCATACAATTCCTGAATGGTGAAATCGCGCACCCCGAACTCAAGGTATTTTTTGGTTTCTTTATCGTCAGGCTTCAAAGGAACTTTTACAAAAGCGCGCTGTGCAAAAAGAAAAGCGGAATCAAGATTATTGCGTTTGAAATCTTTTGCGCTGAAAACTTTTGCAAGTCCGTAGTTGGCAGCAACATTTTCAGGTGCGCCTTTCAGTTCATCATAAAAGTTCAGAATTGCCTCGTCATAAACACCTGTGTTTAGCAGTTTAAAACCCTTTTTCAAATCGCCCGCATCGGCTGAAAAAAAGAAAAAAGAAAAAAGAAAAAATAGAATTGACTGATAGTTTTTGTGTCTGTTATTTGATAATTCCTTTTTCATGCAATTGTTTGATTTCATCATCATTATATCCTGATTGTTTAAGAATAGCAGTTGTGTCTTCGCCTAATTCAGGCGCTATCCGATTTTGCGCAAAGTTCGTACTTTCAAATTTAAGCGGGTGACGTAAAGTCTTAAAATTTCCCATAGCCGGATGTTGATTTTCAATGAATAGTTTTTGCTCATTGAGATATTCGTCATTCAGCACTTCTTTTAAATCGTTTACGGGAGTGATGCAGCAGTCTGTATGTTGCAAAAAGGCAATCCACTCATTGCGCGGTTTTGATTTAAAAAGCAAAGCAACTTCCTGTTTCAATGCCCTTGTAGTTTCTTCATCGGCAAAAACTTTTCCTTTCCATTCCGGTTTGTTTACAGCATCGCAAAAGCCAATCCAAAATTTAGGTTCAAGCGCACCGAGCGCGACAAATTTCCCATCGGCACATTCGTAAATATTATAGTTGGCGATGCTTCCCGCCAGTTCAAAATTAGAAGCGTTTACATGCTCACTTTTGAATTGTTGCATAGCCAATGGCAAAGCCATCAGGGGCAGCACACAATCTGTCATAGCCACGTTTACAAAATTCCCTTTGCCTGTTTTTTCTCTTTCATACAAAGCTGTGGTAATGGCGTTCATTGCCATGTATGCCCCGCCTGCAATATCTGCCGCCTGAAAACCGAGTAGGGCAGGAGTACTGCCCGAAATGTATGGCAGACCGCAATGGGCAATATAATTCAGGTCGTGTCCCGCATCATTGGCAAGCGAAGAATTATTTCCGTAACCCGTTATCGAAACATAAATCAATCTTGAATTGATTGTTTTCAATGTTTCATAATCCAACTTAAACTTTGCCATCACACCCGGGCGGTATTGCTCTATCAATACATCAGCTTCTTTCACTAATTGATGAATTACTGCATTTCCTTCTTCACTTAAATAGTTGATGCAAAGACTTCGTTTGTTGCTGTTCAATGCAAAATAAAAAGCAGATGCGCCATTTACCTGCGGCTGAAAATAACGGATGTAATCGGGATTATCGGGGGCTTCTATTTTGATAACATCCGCGCCCTGTTGAGCAAGAAACATCGTTGCCAACGGACCGGGCAAAAGACGGGTAAAGTCTAAAATTTTTATGTTTTTCAGAGGACCCGATAACTCCATGCTGCTGCTCATTTTCCGCAAAGAAGCGAAAAACTAAAACACAGGCAAGTCGCCCGCGCCTTCGCGCACAACTATAGGCTGGTCGCCCGTGCAATCAATTACCGAAGAAGGCACATTGCCGCCATAACCGCCATCTATTACAATGTCAACAATACCATCGTACTCATGGAAAATTTCTTCGGGGTCGGTGATGTATTCCAAAACGGTATCCTGATTTTTGATAGAAGCTGAAAGAATAGGCGCACCCAATTCATCTACAATTGCGCGGGCGATGTTGTTATCGGGCACGCGAATACCGATCGTCTTTTTCGGGTAGCCGTATATCTTAGAAAGGTTGTTGTTGCCGTTCAGAATGAAAGTGTAGGGACCGGGCAACACGCGCTTCATCATTTTGTAAACAGGCGTTTTCAGGCTTTGGGTAAAATCACTGATGTGACTGAGGTCGTAGCACACAATAGAGAAGTTGGCTTTGTTGGGTCTTATATTTTTCAGCTTGCAAATCTTTTCGTAGGCGTTGCGGTGCGTAAGGTCGCAACCCAATGTATAAACAGTATCGGTGGGGTAAATTATCACACCGCCTTTGCGCAGGCAATTGCATACCTGCAAAATCAATCGCTCGTCAATATTATCGGGATTTATTCTCAGCAACATGATTCCTAATTTCTGTTTTTTTGATGATGCAATTTTAAGCACGGATTTTTAAAC
>CAZSEG010000029.1:2952-15809 GCA_964605875.1 uncultured Chitinophagaceae bacterium | reverse complement strand
AACACAACAGACTCCTGTCAGTGTTTTTTATACAAATGCACTCACCCACCCACCATCACACTCAACTCTTCCCATTTCAACATGGCTTTTTCGAGGTCTTGTTTCAGTGCGTTGTATTTAGCAAAAAAGGTAGCATCGTTTTGCAATTGCTGAAACTTTTCCGGGTCTTGCAATTGCTTTTCGGAGGCGGCAATTTCTTTTTCTAACGATTCAATTAGCTGTTCAACTTTTGCTAAATCGTTTTTCAGTTTTTTATCCTCCTGTGGTTTAGCATTGTTATTCTCTTGCTTTGCTTTCGGCTCGTTGTTCTTTGCGCGCTGCACAGCATTCTTTTCTTTTTCGGCTTCCCAACTGCGCATGTCTTCGGCAGCTTTTTTAGCTAAGAAATCGTTGATAGAGCCGATGTGTTCTTTGATGCCGTCTTTTGTAAATTCAAAAATCTTCTCCACCAAACCTTCAAGAAAATCGCGGTCGTGGCTGATAACCAACACTGTGCCGTCAAAGTTATTCAGCGCAGTTTTCAGAATCTCTTTCGACATCATGTCCAAGTGGTTGGTAGGCTCGTCCAACACCAAGAAGTTTCTCGGTTCCAGAATCAAACGGCATAATGCCAAACGACCTTTCTCTCCACCGCTCAATACCTTTACTTTTTTGTAAACATCATCGCCTTTAAAAAGAAACGCACCCAGCAAATCGCGCAGTTTGGTACGAATATCACCCACAGCAACACGGTCAACAGTTTCTAAAACGGTATCGTTCGGATCCATGCTGTCGGCTGCATGCTGGGCGTAGTAGCCAACGGTTACATTGTAGCCCAAAGTAATCGTTCCGCTGTTCATCGGCAGGTTGTCCACCATCATCCGCGAAAAGGTAGTTTTGCCCATTCCGTTTTTCCCGAGAAATGCAACTTTTTCACCGCGATTGATTTCAAGACTTTGTTTATTGATAACCACTTTGTCGCCAAAGCTCTTGCTCACATTTTCGGCAGTGATAACCACTTTGCCCGATGGTTTGGCAGGAGGGAAGCGCAGGTTAATTGCGGCTACATTTTCTTCCTCCACTTCAATCACATCCATTTTGTCTAACTTCTTCACAAGCGATTGCGCAAAGGTCGCCTTAGATGCTTTGGCTTTGAAACGTTCGATGTTGCGCTCCAATTGCGCGATTTCGCGTTGCTGGTTTTTGGCAGCGTTTGCCACTTGCTCGCGTCTTTCTTTGCGCAATATGGTGTAGCGCGTGTATGGAACGGGATAATCTTCAATATTTCCGCTCACAACTTCAATTGTGCGGTTCGTGATGTTATCCAAAAAGGTTCTGTCGTGGCTCACCATCATAATTGCGCCCGGATAATCCTTCATGAATTTTTCGAGCCAAATTACCGATTCAATATCCAAGTGGTTGGTAGGCTCGTCCAACAAAATCAAATCAGGTTTTTGCAGAAGAATTTTAGAAAGTTCAATACGCATTTGCCAACCACCGCTTAGTTGATTTACCTTCTTTTCAAAGTCGGCAGCTTCAAAACCCAAACCTTTCAACACGCGCTCGGTTTGCTCGTCCATGCTATACGCATCGTGCATTTCGAGTTGATGCTCCACTTCCTGCATCTCGTTGATGAGTTCCATGTATTCATCACTTTCATAATCGGTGCGGGTTTCCAGTTCGTGAATAATCTGGTCTTTGCGTTTGATGATTTTGAGGGTTTCTTCAAATGCAGTTTTGGTTTCATCTATTACCGAAAGCTGCGACTGCGAATTGATTTCCTGCGGCAAATAACCAATGATAGTTCCTTTGGGAAACATAATGTCGCCACCGTCAATTTGTTGAATACCTTTCAGCACTTTAAGCAGGGTTGATTTGCCTGCACCGTTGCGCCCTACCAGACCTATTTTATCGTTTTTATTGATGAGAAAAGACACTTCATCAAACATGGTTCTGCCACCAAAAGCAAGGAAAACATTAGATACAGCTATCATAAGAGGGCGCGAATATAAGGCATTCGCCAACACTATTGACTATTTACAGATTTGTAGATTTACTATTTACGGATTGATAATTGATAACATGAAGCAGATTCATAAAAAAAGGAGAACAACGCTCGTCATTCTCCTTTTTTATTGCTGTGTTTTCTATGTTTTAATGTTGCACAATTACCTTTCTGATTGCCTGAACACCGTCTTTGGTTGTAATTGCTACGGCATACATTCCATTTGCTAAATCTTCTACATTAACTACTGCAAAATAGTCTTCGTTGTTTTCTATTTTGCGAACTGTTCTGCCGTTAAAATCAGATATAGTTACGGATATGATATTTGTTTCAAAAGAAGAACTGAAAATAGTCAGCGTGTTGCTTGAAGGATTTGGAACGGTTGTAAAATTCACATCAGATTTTTTGTCTAAGTTCTTGATGCTTGTTGTTACCTGACAAGGCGTTTGGTCTTTCAGAAACTCATAAAAACGCGGAGCGGTATAAGACATAATTGTATCAATGTACAACAAGGCTTTAGCCTGTGAAGCACCCGGATTCAGTGTTGCCTCGCCCATCGGTTGATTGCCGCCATCCGGATCGTACCAGCTCCATGGCTCAAATTTTTGTCCATAGAATGGATACAAGCCATCAACAGGAACCGTAACCTGACCATTGCCATTGATGTTTGCCGGACCTTGTGGCAAACCTGCATTTTTAAAAACATCGTTATTGCCCAATCTTTCAACTCTTGGCATATAATTACCCGAACCGTCCACACGAATAATTGCAGTGCCGCTGCTGGTAATCACAATTGCTCTGTTGTAGGGTGTAGTTGTTTCTAATGTTCCCTGAAAAGCAATCACCGGAGTTTCACCCTGCTCAATCCAAGTTGTATCGCCTGTTGCCGCGCCCAACGCTAAAATACAGCGGGCAGTTGAGTTATAGCCAACGTGATTGTCATAATTTTCAGTGCCGCCAAATCCGTCAAAATCTCCTGTTTTTGATTGATTTATGTAAGGATTTCCCTGCGCATCTAAAAACCGCACTCCGTTTAATTCGCTTTGATTATTCAAACTTCCGCAAGCCAAAGCCGAATAGCCTCCCGAATTTGTTCCACCGATAAAAATCTGGCACGGATTTACGTTCCATTGATTACTTCCGTCAGTTGCATCTTTTTTGAAATACCGGATGCAGGTTTTAAAATCAAGCATGGCGCGATACACGGCATTGATGATTGTTTTTTCCCTTTCTTTTTCATCATTAGACAAAGGCGCCCAACCGATTCTGTAATCAATAGATACAGCCACATAACCCAATTTTGCAAACCTGTTGCATAATTCAACAACGCTGTACTGTTCCTTTTTGCCCCAAGGATATAAAGTGAGATATGACCCCGCATGACCAAGAATAACAACCGGACGCGAAGCAGCGGTATCACCGTCAGGTTCATAAACATCCATTTTTAAATCATCCAAATTCAGGAATGAAGAAGTGAAGGAATAGTTCTGCCCGAAGACTACATCTTTTGTTACCTTAACGTCAGTAAACTGCGGTGTAAGATACCGTTGCGCGCTTGCAGACACGCAAACACAAAGGAAAAGCACTGAAAGTAAATTTTGTTTTCTCATGTTCATTTTGTTTGTTGATTTCAAATATAAAAAAATGTTTCCGCCATGTTAAAGTTATTGATTCGATGTTTTATTTTTTGACTTTTTAAAAAGTATATCCCTGTCTAAATTCACCAATATCGAACCGTAAATCATTCTGCCGATTCCGGGACCTCCGTAGGTTTGGAAATTCCTTTTTGAAATTAAGTTGCTGCCACCGAATTTAAAGGTTGTGTATAGCTGCTGCACTTCCCAACTAATCTGAGCATCCAGCATGGAATAGGTAGGAATCGTTCCCGTAAATTGTGGCGAGCCTTCAAACAAAAAGCCCTGTATCCATTTGTAATTTACGTTGAAGCCAAACCCGCGCTGCTTGCCGATTTTTATGTCGCTGCCGCTGATGCCAATATTGAATTTGTTGGGTGGCGTATTAAATGCCGGAATGATGGAGTCGGTAGAATTTCCTCTGTTTAAAATGTTGAGCGAGTAGTTTGCATTCAAAGCATAACCTTTATAGAAATAATAATTCACACCGATTGCCGCGCCATAAGTCATAACCTGATCCTGCGCATTTGCAGCTATCCGCCAAACCTGAAATTGTCTTACTTCAGTTTGGTCAAAACTTGTACCTTCTTTGAAAGTCGCGCCCAATTTATAGCCTAAAAAGTATCTGTAAAAACTTACATAAGCACCTGCATCGATATAAATTTTATTGGCAATTAAACCTCTGTAACCGATTTCGAGTGTTTGAACACGCTCGGGTCGAACACCTTCTATACGTTCAAATTTTAATGAATCAATTGCTTCTTTATTTCCGTTTTTGCCAACATAATCTGCTAGTGTTGAAAGTGAAACAACAGAATCTACGCCATGCAAATTTCCCACAAGAATTGCGCGTCCTACATTGTAATAAAGGTATTGGTCTTGAAGCGTAGGGTTTCTGACTGCCGATGAAAATGACAGGCGGATGGTATGATTGCTTTTGTAGGTATAAACCAATGATGCTGCCGGAGTAATGATTGGGTCAAAAGTTCCGTCTTTTTTCCTCCATGCAAAATTCTGATTGCGGTCGAATCTTACCGTAACCGTTGGAATAATGTGATGTTGTTTTCTGCTGCCAAATTCAAACTTGCGAGTAATGCTGAAATACGCGCCAATTTCCCAGTTTGTAATTCTGTTGTAAGTTGAATCAAGTTTTACAAAGTTGTTTGAACCATCCTGCACAGGTTTGCCCAATGAATCAGTTAAATATTTATAGGTGAACGTATCTGTAAAAATTGTTCCGCGCGAGTTAGGAAAATACATTCTGAAACTTGCTCCGGTTGTGAGGTCGAACCAGTTTTTGCTTTGTCCTTTTTTCTTAATATCCCATTTGTATTCTGCCTGTGCATGAAACATTTTGCTTTTATCATAAAACCTTGTTCCGCCTTCGTTGAAAGCGGTTTTGGAAGTGATGCTGTTTTTTACTGAATCAAACTCAGCAGTGCCGGGTATCAATCTTTTTCCGGTTAAAAAAGTATCGGCAAAAGCGCGCGCCTGATTGTGATAAAGTATCAGTGAATCTCTGTACTCATCTAAAACACCATCGGCAACTCTTTGAATTGAGTCAAGGTTTTTAAACCAAGGGCTGTTGCCGTCCACCGGATAATCAGGAAAGCCCGGAAGTTTGAAAATTCTGCCTTCACCGTCTGTTGTAATATTATCCTGCCAGAACTTGCTGTAATGCGTGAACCATGTTGCATCATCCTTTGCCGCTTCCTGTAATTTTAATGCCGTGAAAACCGCGTCATAAGATTGCCCGGCATCTTCCATTGTTGTATAGGCTCTAAAGAAAAATTTATTGTCCTGACTTACTTCAAACCGCACTTGGTGAAACTGCAATCCTTTCAAACTATACCTGTTATCGCCCTGATAAACGGTAGTTCCGTAACCAAAATTGTAACCGACTTTTGCTTCAATTTTATCTGTGATTCTGTAATGTAATGCCGCGTTTGCCTTGATGTTTTGAATGTTGTAATCCACCAAATCTTTCTCCAAATATCCTGTGCGAAAAACCTGCCCGAAACCATAGTATTTAAAATCTTTACTCAGCTTAAAAGAGTTTTGGGATTGCAGTTCATCACCATACCTGTTCACCGCATCGTAGCCGCCCGGATTATCCTCATTTTGAGTTGAATTTCTTGATGTTGATCTTGCATAGTTATCGGCATTCCAGTCGTAAGCACGCAGGTATGAACCGGAAATTTTAAAGGCGAATTTATCATCGCCCGATTTATTTTTAAAAGCATGAGCATAACGAAATGCGCCTTCAAACATATTGCGCTCTGCGCCTTTCACATAAAGTGTCAAACCCTGATAATAAAATGGATTTTTTGTTTGCATACTCAACACTCCGTTGAAAGCATTTGGTCCATACAAAGGCGAACTTGCACCTACTATCAAATCCACTTTCTGAATATCAATTTCGGATGCGCCTGCAAAGTTGCCAATGCTGAAATTCAAACCCGGAGCCTGATTGTCGCAGCCATCTAAGAGTTGCAGCGAACGAACGGGTGAAGTAGAATTGAAGCCGCGCGTATTGATGACAACAAAACCGAGTGAAGCAGTAGTCATATCCACACCTTTAAGCGCACTTAAACCTTCATAAAAAGTAGAAGATGCTGTTTGCTTGATTTGCTGCAAGCCCATACTTTCGATGGTAAGCGGATTTTCTTTTTGTTTTTCGGTGATGCGGGAATCCACAATTTCAACATCTTTCAATACGTTTTCGCTTTCATTTAAGCGCATCACAATTGATTTTTTCGCCTGCTCTTCACTCCTTATTTCAAGTTCAACCGGTTCATAACCGATATAAGAAAAAACCAAAGTATATGGAGGGGTTTGTTCAGGTTTGAATTTGAATTTTCCGTCAATATCTGTTTGCGCTCCGGTGGTAGTTCCTTTCACAAAAACAGATGCACCGATGAGCGTTTCGCCCGTGCGCTTATCAAACAAAATGCCCGACACTTCCTGCGCGCTGATTCCAAAGGATATTAAAACAAATAATAAAAGTAAAGTTTGCTTCATAACGCTGTAAATATAAAAACTGCTTTGACCTTAAAAAGTTCAGAGTGTAATTTGTATAACGCTTTTGAAAAAACCAATTGCCGTTTTTAATTTCAACAAGTGAATTGGAAGAATGATAAATACCGGATTTCAAAAAGATTTTCAACATGATTTAAAAGTTAAGAACTTAAACAATTATGATTGCAGCCGCAAAACGCATGGCAAAAAAGCAACCTGAAAAATTATCGCACCGTTTCTTTCCTTCAAAGTTATTGTTGTTCGGAGAGCATACCATCAACAAAGGTTCGATGGGCATTGCCATTCCATCGCACAGGTTTGAAGGATTTTTTAAACAGGAAGAAAACCTTGCGGGTGCAAAGGCGGCAAGCAATCAATCGCTGGAAGTGCTTTCCAACTATATTATTTTCCACAAAAAACTGTCGCAGAATATTGATACCGACCGTTTGCTGATGGATGTTGAATCGGGCTTATATTTTGATTCTACCATTCCGCAAGGTTATGGTTTGGGCAGTTCGGGCGCATTGGCTGCGGGTATTTTACATAATTATGCTTCCAATAAGTTTAATGAAAACAACTTTGCTGCCGCCCGCGAGATTCTTGCAGATATTGAAAGCTATTATCATGGCAAAAGTTCGGGCTTGGATGCCTTGGTAAGTTTTTTGGATGCGCCTGTGCTGATTACTGAAAACGGAATTGAAAAAATCGAATTGCCTGCGACAAAAAACTCCGTTCTGAAATGGTTTTTGGTGGACACCGGCAAACCGCGCAGCACGGCAGATTATGTCAATCATTTTTTGAAGAAAACTGAAGACAAACAGTTTGCAAAAGATGTTGCCGACTCGTTGGTTCCGGCAGTAAATCACTGCATTGATTTGTTGATGCAATCAAAGAGTGAAAAGCTGTTCAAGGCATACTCCATTCTCTCGCAATTACAGATGAACCTGATGCCGGAATTTATTCCGCAGGGGCTGCATAATGCGTGGCGCGATGGATTAAAAACAAATAACTTTTTGCTGAAAATATGCGGTGCAGGCGGTGGCGGATTTATGCTTGGTATTTGCAAAGCAGATATTGATCCTTCGCAATTTTTTTCAAGCCACAAAGTAGTGGAAGTGATGCAGAGCTAAATTGCGTGAGTTCAGGATGTTCCCAATACTTGAAACCACATAGAAACATAGTTGTGATGAGGCATAAGCAAGTTTGCGTTAGCAAACACTATGTGTTTCTGAAATAGATTTAGCTCAAAAAGCAAAACAGCATCAGAAAAACATAGCTTTGACAGACACATAACCGTTAGAAATATCTACTAAAAACTATGTTTCTATGTGGTTATCAAAAATGTTGTTCCCCAATTTACTTTAAAGAGCATTTTCGCAACTCTTGGTTAGCTTCTTCACCGTTTCCGATTTTATCTTTTTATCGGTTTTCAAAAACTCCTCTGCAATGAAATTCATCACGTTGGCAACTTCCACTTCATTCAACTTAATCGGATACATGGGTTGATTATACAACACGCCATTCACCATCAAATCTCCGTTCATGCCGTTTTGAATCCAGCAGGGAATGGAATCAAACTTTTCTATGGCAATATCAGCATTTACAAGTGGCGGAATCAACTGCCGAACGCCTTTGCCATCCTTGCCATGACAATCTGCGCAATGTAATTCATACACTGCCTTGCCGGGATGGTCAATAATTCCAAAGGTGAACAGATTAGATGCAATAAAACCAACAACAATAAGTATGGGCGAAATCTTAAAGAGTAAAATGGCGTACTTTTTTATCACGCTGCATAATTACATTTGATTCTTGATAACATATACTGAATAATACTATGCTTTGGCATTATGTTTGGGGGAATTTTGAATCTTACAAAAAATGTAATTACTTTGTGGCTACAAAAAAGCAGATTTATATGGTGATTCCTGTAGTCAATATCGGTAATTCAAAAGGCATCCGGTTGTCGAAAGCAATTTTGGAGCAATACAACATCAGCGAAACATTAGAACTGATTTTAGAAAAAGGTAAAATCATTTTAAAACCAAAATCTGTTCCAAGAAAAGGTTGGGAAAAGTCCTTTAAGCAAATGAACGCAAACGGAGATGACCAACTATTGTTGAATGATGTTTTTGATGATGAAACTTTTGAAGAATGGAAGTAAAGCAATACGAACTCGTGTTGGTAAATCTTGACCCGACCATTGGCAGCGAGATAAAGAAAACTCGTCCTTGTGCTGTCATTTCCCCAAACGAAATGAATAAATATCTTCAAACAATCGTTGTAGCGCCACTTACAAGCAGCTCCAAGCCTTACCCGACAAGGGTTGAAATCAAACAAACGAAAACAAAAGGTTGGATTGTTTTAGACCAAATCAGGACTGTGGATAGAACAAGAATTGTAAAGAAATCAGGTAATCTGACAGCCAAAGAAATAGAAACGGTGAAAACTATCATTATGCAAACCTATGTTGAGTAAGATAATATTCCATTGCAAATAATGACTACTCTGTTACATCAAAAAACGCTCCAACAAGGAGCCGCTTTGGGTATTAAAACCATTGAAAATATTACCGCGCACGCCCCTTCCAATCAGTCATTAACGGCAAGGCTTGTGGTTAATTCATTGCTTGGAAATGATATTGAAATTACCAAAGATGAAACAGGAAAACCGATTGCGAAAAATGCAAAACACCATATTTCACTTTCACATTCAAAAACGCTTGCAGCCGCAATTGTAAGCGAGCAACATCAGGTCGGCATTGATATTGAAACTATACATCCGCGTATTGAGCGAATAGCGCATAAGTTTCTTACAGAAGAAGAACTTGAAGCCATCACTACAAATAAAATCGAAACACTGTTATTGTATTGGAGCGCAAAAGAAGCCTTGTATAAACTGTATGCAAAGAAACAATTAGAGTTCACCACTCAGTTGATTGTTCAGCCATTTCAGTTGCAGCAAAGCGGTGTTTTGAAAGGCTCAATTATTGTTCCTGATGAACCGAAAATCTTTACCGATTTAGATATTCACTACGAATTTCTGGAAGGGCACGTGATGGCTTATGTGTTGGGGCGGTAGATTACCGTTTTAGAAGCTAAGGAAAATTCTTTCTTCTGCTTCATCAGCGCATTGTGTGCATTCAACAGCTTCAATATTTCTTCAAGGTTTTGTTCTTCTTCTGGTTTAGACTGCTCAACTTTTAGTTTATCTTCAATAGTTTTTAACTGGTTGAAAACATGGTATTGCTTTAGGCGAATCACCGAACTTTCTATATCGCGGATGAAGATGTGTTTCTTTTCGGGCACAAATATTTTGAACTTCTTCTCCCAGTTTTCGCTGATGCTGTATTTGCTTGAAAGCAACTGGATGGCAGTGATGCTGATTTCAGGGTCTTCGTGCGCACTGTAATAGTTGTCGCTTACAAGCTCATTATTGCGGGTATTTTCTGCAATCAAAGCATATAACTTTTGCAGTAATGGTGTTTTTATTTCAATGCCTTCCAACTCTTCGGTCAGATATTTTGCAACAGGCATCTTGGTGTTTTCATCAATAAAAATTTCCCAATTCCCGTATTCCAAAAACAAGCGGATAATATCGCGCTCCAACAATTCAAGCGTGTTTGACAGCGGCTCAACTTGCTTTTGATGCTCGGCTTCTAAAGCAGATTTTTCTTCAACAGTGTAGTCTGTTCTTTCTGCTTTATTGGTTTCGTCATTCGACTTTTTCCTGCGGATTTTATTTACCTCAACAATGATAATTTGCTCCTGCATATCAAAATGCCCTGCAAGCTCTTTGCAATACACCGAGCGTTGAATCGGGTCGGGAATTTTTGAAATGGAAGTGATAATATCTTTAATCAGTTCGCTCTTTCTGATGGGGTCGCCCACAGCTTCTTTGGCAAACAATGTTGTTTTGAAAAGAATCAAATCCTTGCGATTGCTCTTCACAAAATCAAGAAAACCTTCCGCGCCTTTTTTGCTTACAAAACTATCGGGGTCTTCCTGGTCGGGCAGAATCACAATGCGCACATTCATGCCTTCTTCCAGAATCATATCGGTGCCGCGCAAAGCAGCTTTGATGCCCGCATTGTCGCCATCATACAACATAGTAATGTTGTTGGTCATGCGCTTCACCAATCGTATCTGGTCGGTAGTTAAAGCCGTGCCGCTGCTCGCCATCACATTTTCAATGCCTGCGCGGTGCATGGAAATTACATCCGTATAGCCTTCCACCAAATAGCACTCGTCCATTTTGCGCACTGCCTGCCTTGCAAAAAACGCGCCATACAACACCTTGCTCTTGTGGTAAACTTCATTCTCGGAAGTGTTTACATACTTGGGTGCTTTCTCATCTTTCTTTAAAATTCTTGCGCCAAAGCCCAACACTTTTCCTGTGAGGCTGTGAATGGGAAACATCGCGCGGTTGCGAAAAAAATCGCGCGTGCCGTATTTCTTTTCGCTCGTCAAACCTGCCTTAATCAGTATGTCTTTTTGGAATGAATTTGCCAGAGCATATTTTGTAAAAACATCCTGTCCATCGGGCGAAAAACCAAGCTGAAATTTTTCGATGGTGGCTTTATCAAATCCTCTTTCTTTGAAGTAAGCCAAACCTATTCCGCCTTGTTCGGTGTTCAGCAAATAATCGCTGTAAAATTTTTGCGCTGCACTGTTGGCTATGTAAATACTTTCGGCTAAAGATTGTTTTTCCTTTTCCTCGTTGGAAATTTCAGGAGTTATTTCTTCTATTTCAATGTTATATTTTTTTGCGAGATGGCGCAGGGCTTCCACATAAGTCATCTGCGCGTAATCCATGAGGAAAGCAACTACATCTCCGCTTTTGCCGCAGCCAAAACATTTGTAGAAATTCTTGGCTGGTGTTACCGTAAACGAAGGTGTTTTTTCGTTGTGAAACGGGCAATTACCCAACAGGTTAGAGCCGCGTTTTTTCAACACAACGTACTCGCCCACCACGTCTTCTACGCGGGCGTCCTCCATTATCTTTGCTATGGTAAACTTGCTAATCACTCGGGTGTGAAAGTAGATTTTATTGTTTGTTCAGACCTCTTTCCTAATTCAAAAATTTTCAGCCGAGGTTGGTGTTATCCCCTACCTCGGCTACAACCTTTTCAGGTTTTAAAGGCTTTTCACAAACCGCTTCGGCTTTTGTATCATAGTTTTTTTGTAATTTTGGAGGAACAAAAAACAATGTGTATGACAACGGTAACACTTGAAATAAACGAAAAAAAAGAAGCAGGTAAAACCTTTTTAGAGTTGATAGAATTTTTTCTCTCAAAAAAAGATGCGGTAAAAGTGGTGGAAGACGAAAGTCCTTATAATCCCGAGTTTGTGAAAAAAATAAGAGAGGCGGAAAAAGAAATCAGAGAAGGAAAAGTAACACGTGTAACTAAAGAAAATCAGAAAGCATTTTTGGGCTTATGAGTTACGAAATTGACTTTGCCGATAAAGCGCTAAACGACATTAGTTCGTTCAAAAAATCAGGAAACACAAGTGTACTCTCAAAAATTGACAAATTGCTTGATGAACTGCGAGAACATCCATTTTCAGGAACAGGCAAACCCGAAGCATTGAAATATGAATTTGCAGGTAAATGGTCAAGACGCATTAACGGGGAACACCGATTGATTTATAGCGTAACTGATTCAACAGTTTATATTTATTCCGCGCGAGGTCATTACTTCGACAAATAGCAATAGCTACTCCTCCGCCAGCCTTTTCAACTCGTTCCCTGTTGTTCAAAGTGTTAGCGCAGCGCACTTGGAATTTCCGATAGAAAGAAGGTTTCCTACTTCGTTTTATCTGCGCCCTCCGTGCCCTGCGTGAGGTTGTGTACCCGCTTATTCTAAAACGCGCGCATCACACCAACCAAAAAGCGAAACCTGACATTCCTGCCTTCATCAAAAGGCGCATGACTTAAATAAAACGGCACATCGAAACGCAATGTAAGCGGCTTGATACCTTGCAGCACGCCCCATTTCTTAATGGTAAGCGCAGCGCCCACTCCGGCATCGGCACGCAGTTTTGAAAGCTGCTTTTCGTTGTTGCTGTTGTTGTAAACTATCATTCCGGCATCAGCAAATAAATAGGTATTCAATCCAATCCATTCGCGCAGCTTATTCTTCCTAAAAGTGATAATTCTGTTGAAGTCCAATTCAACATTTACTGAACCGCCACTGCTGCCTTTGTAAGCAAAAACAGTTT
>CAZSEG010000029.1:0-2942 GCA_964605875.1 uncultured Chitinophagaceae bacterium | reverse complement strand
CAGTTTTGCCATACTTATCAGTTTCAGCAGCCAGATAACCTGAGTAACCGCGCAAATTCAATCCGCCACTGTGATGAAAATGATTGGTGGTATTTCCGAAATTATTCACCCAGTTTTGAGGCAGAAAGCCAACTGCGCGGGTATATTTATTTTCCATCATTTCTTCACCATTTGCCTGCGCTAAATACAGCGCACTTTCATCGGGCAACTTACTGCCCGAACCCAATCTGAAATATGCCCTGCTGCGCAAATCAAACCGCCAGAAACTAACTGTGTTGCGATGTTCCACTTCTGCATAATGATAATCCCAACTGCTCATAAAAGCTGTGCTACGCATGGTAATTTTCAGCCAGCCACCTGCTTTTGGTTTGCTGTAACTGAACAGCACCGAAGCATTGATGGTGTTGTTGAATTGTTTGCCATTTTCAAAAAATGTACTCCACTCATTCGGGTATAAAAGATAGTTGCGGTAAGCATCGCGCGGGCGGCTGAATGCTTTGTAGGTAACATCAAAAAGTATGTTTTTAGGAAAGTTGAAATTCATACCGACTTTGTATAATTCATAACCATCCAACAAACGACTTTCGTAATGAAAAGTGCTGCCTTTGATAAACCAATCTGTGGCGTTGCGATAAGTAAGACGATATGAAATCCAGCTTGCTTTGCTGCGAATATCATCACTAAAATTATAGTGTGCGGGCGCGCCCAATCTCGTGTTTCCCCACACCGTGAGTGAGAAATTATGTTTCACATTCATATAGTTGCCATGAATGTGCATTCCGATTTTAAATCCATCCAAAGCATTCCACCAAACATCGGGACGAAGCCAGATTCTATATTTTTTCCAAGTTGTTGCAGGGAAAATTCTTGAGTCAAAACGCACTTCCACTTTATCGCGCAAGCGATTGTTAAGCATGTTGATGTCTGCCAATCTTTCGCTTGGGTCTATGATTACATTTTTAATTCCCGAAGGAACTTTTACCGTAGCAGTGTATGTGGGGCGAAGTTTATCCCAGCCAATCCAACGAGGAAGAGTTGAGGGGTGAGGGGTGAGGGGTGAGAGGGAATCCAAATTCCTCTCAACTCTCAACTCCTTACTCTCACCTATTTTATCAAACCACGTATTCGGAATATAAAAATCCTGCACACTGCCATCCTTTCCAATCACACGAAAGTCAATCGGCATTTGCATTCTGCCTTTGCGCTCGAAAGTGATTTTGTATTCGCCTTTGATGTCGCCTTTTTTTACTTTCTTAATAGCATAATCTATTGTCTTTGTTGATTCCATCCACTGGTCGAAAAACCAATTCAAATCTTGTTTGGTAAAGCGAATAATAGCATTGCGAAAATCTTCGGGGTAAGGATGCGCAATTTTCCATGTATTCACATAGTGTTGCATAGCAGCAAGAAATAATGAATCGCCCAAAACATATTGCAGGTTATACAACATGGTTGCTGTTTTTGAATACACATGGCGATAGCCGCCTCCCTGTCCCAATGCGCCATTGAATTGGTCGCTATGCGTATTTAACGGCTCGTCATTTTTCTGCACAGCATCCATTAAATACCCAAGATAAACTCTTGTGTCGCGGATGTTTTGCGGCTCGGTAAACTTACGCAGGTAGCGGTTTTTAATCTTGCTGTGTTCGTAAATAATAGTATCGGTATTGTCAATGTGTTCCAAACCCCAAGCAGTAATAAACTGCGTGAAACCTTCGTCCATCATAGCGCGGTAAGTTTCATTATTGCCTAACATTCCATAGAACCAATTGTGCCCGACTTCATGCACCAACAAGCCGCGATAGCCCGGGTCGCTGCCGCCATCAAGCGTAAGCATCGGGTATTCCATGCCATCGGCTGCATCGGCAACTACCATTTTCGGATATTCATAATTGCCGAAATCGCGGCTAAAGCAGCCAATGATTTTTGCGCAATACTCTGCGGCATTTTGCCAGCCGCTGCAATGCGATTCTTCGGCAATGGCAACACAGCTAACCTTATTGCCGTTGCTCAATACAATCGTTGTATCCGCAATTCTGTAATTCGGGTCGGCAGTAAAAGCAAAGTCATGCACATTGATAGCGCGGTACTTCCATGTTTTAGTTTCACCTTTTTTATATGGCGTAATGATGCTTGCTTTCTCGCCCCATTTCTTATCCTTGAAATTTTTGATTTGAAGTTTTTCCTTTAGCGTATCGGGCAATACTTCACTTTCATTCAACAAAACACCTGTTGCTTCCACCACATAATTAGAAGTGAAAGTGAGGTCAACTTCAAATGTTCCGAAGTTGCCGTAGAACTCGCGGTTTAAATGTTGGTCGGTGTTCCAGCCACTATGCGCATCATATACACAAACCTTCGGATACCACTGGCAGCCGTTGTAATGTTTGAATCCACCTGAACGATACAGCTTCATTCTTCTGCGTACACTGCCATTGTCATAAAACGTGCGGAACTTAATTTCAATAGTCGCAGAATCATTTGGCAGCAAGGGTTTTGAGAGATTGACTTTGAGGATGGTATTGTCTAATTCGGTTGAGAGTTGAGAGGTAGGAGTTGAGGGGATTTTTCCTCCCAACTCCCAACTCCCAACTCTCACCTCTGTTATCTTCTCAATCACTGTTCCCTGTCTGCTTGCTTCGTATTTTCCATAAACAGGTTTTACGTCATTGGCACAATGCAGGTCGTGTAAATAACTGCCGGGCTGGAAAGCATTTTGGTATAAATGAAAGAAGAGAAAGTAAAGTGTGTCGGGTGAATTATTGTAGTAGGTAAGCGTTTCTTCACCCGAAATAATGTCTGTGGTTTCGTCAATCCTGGCTTTGATGTTGTAATGTACATCCTGCTGCCAGTAGCCGCCACGGGGTTGCTTATTTTTCCAGTAGAGTTTATTTTCGGTTGAACGGTATTTAGTGGTTTGGGCGTGAGCGGGGAGTGTTAGG
>CAZSEG010000028.1:23528-25642 GCA_964605875.1 uncultured Chitinophagaceae bacterium | reverse complement strand
TCGCCCTTGTCGCCTTTATCTCCTTTTATTCCCTGAATACCTTGTGCGCCCTGCGCTCCGGTATCACCCGTATCGCCTTTATCCCCCTTGTCGCCTTTATCACCTTTAGGTCCGCTGCTGGTTGCGCTTGTTCCCGTCATGCGCCACGCGCTGTTGGCGTAAATGTAACTGTTGCTGCCTCCATTGGCTTTTATGGTTGTGCTTTCAAATGTGGCATCGTTATCATCTTCGTTGATGATGATTAACAACTGACCTTCGGCAGGTGCATCAGCCGTAATGCTGTTGGTTTGCACACTGCCCACAGCAGATATTCTAAACAATGAGATGTTCGCGTTTACGGTTAGCGGAGTATTAGAAGCAGGACGTACCTGTTCGCTGGTGCTGATAGCTCCCGCTACATCCAATTTTGTTTTCGGTGCGCTTGTGCCGATACCTACTCTACCCGTTTGTGCTACTGCCGAAACGGGCGCAAATCCAATAACAGTAGAGAGAGAGAGAGAGAGAGAGAGAGAGAGAGAGCTTGTAGAAACTTTTTCATAAATACGTCAGTTTTATTGCTGCAAACATACACAACAACCGTGCCAAAAATAAATTTGCTTATGCCGCTAAATACCATAATCAGATACGTTGTACTGAAAACAGGATAAAAGGTTACAAAACAAGAGTGCCCGATGAAAAAAAGCCGCTCGTTCAGAAGCGGCTTTTTGTTTTTGTGACTCGGATTGGATTCGAACCAATGACCCACAGCTTAGAAGGCTGTTGCTCTATCCAACTGAGCTACCGAGCCTTATGTTGATTAAGCGGCTGCAAAAGTAAGTTTTATGAGAACATTTTTTGAAGGAAAATAAAGACCAGCCTAAAAAAGTGTTTTTCTTAAAAAAATTCAGGTCGCCCGTTTCGGAGCGACCTGAAAATTTGAATCCATAGAAAACCCGCAGAGGAGGGCTTTTTATCTTAGCGCAACAAAGTGAAGTTGCCGTCTTTTTTCTTAACTTCTGTTTCACCTGTGTTTACATTCAGTCTTTCGTAAGAAATGTAGTACAGGTAAGTGCCTGTTGGTTGTGCATTGCTGTTGAAGCTGCCATCCCAACCTTCTGCCGATTCAGCATGAATCATTTGTCCCCAACGGTTGTAAATGTGGAACTCCAACAGTTTCACTTCTTTGTTGTTGAACACAGGATAGAAACGGTCGTTGCTGCCATCTCCGTTTGGTGTAAAGGCAGTAGGCACTGCAATTTCGTTTGCAACTACAACTGTGATTGCGCCTTGTTTGAAACATTGTGCATTTGCAGTGTCGCTAACGGTTAATCTGTAAACGTTAGTGAACGGAGTAGTTGTAACCGGAGCTTGCTCGGTGCAGGCAGTGCAGTTAAAATCAAGGTATGAAGGAGATTTGTCGGCAGTCCAAGCGAAAGTAACGCCTTCTGCATTCAACACATTCGCGTTCAACTGAGTAGTATGTCCCATTTCAACAAACAATGTTTCAACAGGGAAGTTTACAGAAAAATCAGCAGGTTGTTGAATAGTTACCTGGTGATTCACCGTGCAACCGTTGCTGTTTTTTGTAGCAAGAATATAAGTACCACCTGCAAGGTTATTGTATTGAGTTTGGGTAGTAAATGCACCGCCCTCGAAAGAATATTCAAAAGGAGCATTGCTTGCAGTTAATGCTTCAGCATTGATTGAACCGTCTTTGAACTCTTCGCCAAAGCAGCTTGTTCTTGCAGTATTCCAGTTGAATACATCTTCGTTAGCAGCTACCACACTAAAGTTTGCTGTTGAAGCACAAGTGTTGGCATCAGTAATTTTTGCAATGTAGTTTCCTGCTGAAAGACCTGTGAAATCACCATCCAAACGGTTAAGAGGATTGCTGCTGTTTACCAATTCAACTGTGTAGCTGTATGGAGCAGTTCCACCCGAAGCGGCTAAAGTTGCAGTGCCATCGCTGATGCCAAAACAAATGTTAGGAGTAGCAGATGCGCTCATTACAATTGCAGCAGGTTGAGTGATGCTGAAATTTGCAGTAGCTGAACATCCTGAACCGTCAGTTACAACTACGCTGTAAGAACCTGCACCCAAGTTATTTGCGCCTGAACCTGTAATGTTCGGATTGC
>CAZSEG010000028.1:22020-23518 GCA_964605875.1 uncultured Chitinophagaceae bacterium | reverse complement strand
TGCTCCAGTTGTAAGTGTAGTTTCCGTTACCGCCCGTTGCAGTTACTGATGCAGTGCCATCCAAAGCACCGTTACATTTTGCACCGGTAGATTGTTGAGCCAACTGAATA
Organism: uncultured Chitinophagaceae bacterium; assembly: GCA_964605875.1. Classification (GTDB taxonomy): domain Bacteria; phylum Bacteroidota; class Bacteroidia; order Chitinophagales; family LD1; genus UBA7692. Next base: position 23,408 of record CAZSEG010000028.1, on the reverse strand, counting down.
GATGAAGCCTGACCAACATTAACAGACAATGAGAAAGTACATTGTTTGCTGTCGGTGATTGTAACCGTGTAAGTTCCCGAAGCAAGATTTGCTCTGTCTTCGGTAGTGATTTGGTCATTCCACAAGATAGAAATGTTTGGCGTTCCTCCGGTAACAGTCAAATCAATTGAACCGTCATTGCCGCCTGTGCAACCTGCATTAGAAACAGTTGCAGTAGCCGAAAGCGCAGGGCTTTCATTGATAATGAATGATTGTTCGGCAGTGCAACCTGCGCCATCTGTTACAGTTAAAGAGTAAGTGCCACCGCTCAATCCTGTTCTGTCTTGAGTGATAATACCTCCATCAGCCCAAGCGTAAGAGAACTGACCTGCACCACCGCTTACAGAAACATCAATCAAACCATCTTTTGCACCACCACAAGAAACATCTCTGGTTACTTCTGTGATAACAATTGTTTGTGAATTGCCTGAGATTGTAATAGAAAGTGTAGCTGAACATCCTTTGCTGTCCGTTACCAAAACTGTGTAAGTTCCTGCGATAAGTCCACTTCTGTCTTCGGTGATAACATTACCATCCTGCCAAGCGTAGCTGAAACCGCCATTACCGCCTGTTGCAGTAATATCTATTGAACCGTTGTTGGCATTTCCGCAAGCAGCAACATCAACGTGTGTTTCGGTGATTTGAATTGCCGCAGGCTGACCAACAAAAATATTTTCAACCGCGCTGCAACCTTTTGAATCAGATACCGTAACAGTATATGAGCCTGCAATTAAACCGCTCACAGAAGAAGATGATTGACCTTGAATTGACCAAACATAAGTATAAGGAGCTGAACCTCCGGCAGCAGAAACAGATGCAGTTCCATCCGCACTGTTTAAGCAAGAAACAGGAGTAGATGAAGAAGTCAAAACAACAGAAGAATCCTCTTCAATAATAAAAGTAACAAAGGCAGTACAAGCATTAGCATCCGTAACAGTAACATCATAATTACCCGCAGCTAATCCGGTTTGAGAACTGCCACTTAAACCCGCCACATTCCAATCGAAAGTGAATTGCGGAGTACCTCCGGTAACTGTAATATCAGCAGTTCCATCATTTACGGCATTACATTTCACATCAGTTTTTACAACAGTCGCGCTCAATTGCTGCGCACCGTTTATTGTGGCAGATGCAGTAGCAGTACACAAGAATCTGTCTGTTACGGTAACAGTGTATGTTCCGGCAGGCAAACCTGTTTGCGATGCAACAAAAACCTGATTATCCCATTCGTAAGAATATTGAGGAGAACCGCCTGTTGCCGAAGCTGATACAGTGCCCGAATTAGGGTCGGTACAATTCAAATCTGTTTTAGTAATGGTAACAGTCAATTGATTAGGGTCACCAATAGT
>CAZSEG010000028.1:0-22010 GCA_964605875.1 uncultured Chitinophagaceae bacterium | reverse complement strand
CTGTACATCCTGCCGCATCCGATGCAGTGATGGTGTATGTTCCTGCAAGCAAACCGCTTCTGTCTTCTGTTTGAACATTATCAGTCCATCCGAAATTTACAGGTGGTGTTCCACCGGTGATAGTAACATCAATGGTTCCGTTGTTGCCGCCAAAACATGAAACATCTGTGTGTGTTTCAGTTAAGGTAATACCACCCGGAGCAGTAATATTGAACGATTCAACTTTTGAACATCCGTTAGCATCTGACACAGTAACGCTGTATGAGCCAGCAGCTAAACCGCTAACAGAACTTCCTGAAAGATTCGGGTTGCTCCATGCGTATGAATAATTCGGTGTTCCGCCCGAAACTGTTAAGGTTGCAGTTCCCAAAGTTGTTCCATCGCAAGAAGCATCAGTTGCAGCAAGCTGAACAGCCAAAGCTGTTTGTGGCTCGCCAACGGTAATGCTTGCAGTTGCTGATGAACATGAGTTTACATCCGTAACGGTAACTGAATATGTACCCGCAGCCAAACCTGACAATGAACTGCCTGAACCGGCTACACTCCATGTGTAAACATATTGAGGAGTGCCGCCTATTACGGTTGCCGTGATTGTGCCGTCATTTCCTGCAAGACATTTTACATCTGTTTTAGCAAGTGAAACCGCAATATCGGCAGGTTCAATAATTGTAACTGATAATGATGCTGTACATCCCGCTGCATCTGATGCAGTGATGGTATATGTTCCTGCAAGCAAACCGCTTCTGTCTTCTGTTTGAACATTATCTGTCCATCCGAAATTTACAGCCGGTGTTCCGCCCGAAATTGTAACATCAATCGATCCATCGCTTAAACCTTTGCAGGTTACATTTGAATGTGTTTCAGAAAGCACAATCAGATTTGGTGTAGAAATAGTGAAAGTTTCGGTTACGGTGCAACCTCTGCCGTCATATACAGTTACTGAATATGTTCCTTGTTGCAGATTGCTGATTGAAGTTCCCGAAGCGTTTGTACTCCATACAATAGTATAAGAAGGACTTCCGCCCGAAACTGTTGCAGTTGCGCTGCCCAATCCGCCTTGACGAGTAGCATTGTTTGTTTGAACCGAAAGATTCAATTGCGAAGGTTCTGTTATGGTAAATGTTCTGTCGGTTGTGCAACCTTTTGAATCGGTTACAGTAACATCATAAATACCCGCAGATAATCCTGTTCTTACTGAATCGGTATTTTGGTCGCTCCAAGAATAGGTGAAACCGCCATTTCCGCCCGAACCACTCAAAGTAATGCTTCCATTATTATTTCCAAAACAATTGATGTTTGTTTGAGAAGCATTCACTTGAACAGATGTTGGTTGCGTTAATACCGCTTGCGCAGTTGCCGAACAACCCGAACCGTCTGATACGGTAATTGTGTATGTTCCGAATGAAAGTCCGCTTCTGTCTTCTGTTTGAACATTATCGTTCCACAAATAAGTTACCGTGCCTGTTGTTTGACCCGAAACCGTAACATCAATGCTGCCATCGTTAGTACCCAAGCAAGTTGCATTGGTTGGCACGGCAGTAATCGAGAATTGCGCAGAAGAACCAACCGTTGCTTGCTGAATGTTTGTACATCCGTTTGCATCGGTAACAGTTACCTGATAAATTCCCGCAGCCAATCCCGAAATGTCTTTTGTGTTGGCTGTGTTCGTCCAAGCATAAGAATAGTTAGGTGTTCCACCGCTTACGTTCAATACAATTGCTCCGTCATTGTTGCCGCAGGTTGTGTTTGTTACTTGCGGAACAACGGTCAATCCCGCAGTTGGCTCTGTAATGGTGAAAGAAGCCGTGCCCGAACAACCGTTTGCATCAGTTACGGTAACTGTATAAGTTCCCGCAGCAAGATTAGCTCTGTTCACTTGTTGGTTGCCATCGCTCCAAACATAATTGTAGTTTGGAGTTCCGCCACTTACAGATGTTGTAATCGCGCCCGATGCACCACCGAAACAAGCGATGTTTGTTGGCGTTCCGCCCACAACCAATGCAGGTGGTTGAGCAATGGTAAACGACTGACTTGTTGTGCAATTGAAAGCATCCGTAACCGTAACGGTGTAAGTGCCCGCGCCAAGTCCTGCTCTGTCTTCTGTCTGAACATTATCATTCCATAAATATGTATAGCCCGGTCTGCCGTCATTTACGGTAACATCAATAGATGAATTACCGCATTGAACAGAAGCAGTCGTTCCCGATATATTCAGATTGCTTTTTTGTAATGAAACATCGGCAGTGGCAGTGCAAGTTCCCGTTGTTCCCGTAACCGTGTAAGTTACATCACCGGAAGGACTTGCAGAAGTTACAGCCGAGTTGGGCGAACCCAATCCCGTTGGTGGCGACCAACTGTAACTGACCGCCCCGCTTGCCGTGAGCGTTGCAGACTGACCCGGGCAAAGCGTGTTGTCATCCGCAGACGCGCTCAACGTTCCCACATCATTGATAAGAACAGTTGTTGTAGCGTAAGGCGTGGTAGAGCAAGGTAAATACAAAGAGATAATTACTGTTTCCTGTCCTTCAGTTAAGCCGTCAGTCAAAGGAATAATATCAATTGATGCAGATGTGCCGCCCGCAGGAACGCCAACACTGCCCGACAAAGATTGGTAATCCACACCGTTTGTTGCAGTTCCCGTGATAGTATAGTCGAACATGGCTGAACCAACGTAAGGCGCAGTAAAATTAAAAGTTACTGTTGCGTTTGAACAGCCTTCATAAGTTGATGTGTAATTTGCGTGTGAATATGCGGTATTGATAGTTGCCGTATTAGAAGTAAACGAACCTCCTTCCAAGAACACACCCGAATCATAAAGAGCATCACCGCCATCACCGATAGCCAGTTTCATTGTATAAGACTGACATGGAACAACATCAACGGTTGCAGTCAATACAACCGTCATGCCATTGTAAACTATGTAAGTATTTACCGGACTTAAATTGTTTCTGAAATAGCTTGCATAACTTGTAGAAGTACAGCCACTCGAACTATAACCGGAACCGGGCGAACCCGAATTAACGGTATTGATGGCAACCGGGTAATTAGTGCCGGGAATCAATGCAAGGTTCTGATTGCTATAGTTTGGACCGTTGGGGTTCTGACCTGTAATAAAGAATCCGAAAACATCATTATACTGACTACATACAAAATTCGGATATTCTTCTGATGCAAAAACATACCTGAACGTCAACTTATTGCCAAGTGGCGTAATTGTGAATGTAAGAGCCGAAGTATTGGTGATTGACGCGCCCAACAATGCACTCAACTGTGCATCGCTGCCTCCACCATTATTATAGGAAGCACCCAGATTCGTTCCAATCGCAGCGTTGTTTGCCGCCAACGATACATCGCTCACCTGCCCTGTGGTCAGCACAATTCCGTTTGCTATACCCAAGTTGGTATTGCCGTTGGCGGTAAATGTGCCGGTGGCATTCGTTCCGGCAGCCAGCGAGGCATTGCTGATAGTTACACCCGTGCCCGCAAGCGACTGCGCAAGCGCACCTGCGTTACTGTTTTGAGTAACAGCAATCTGAGCGAAAATAGAAGTAGCCAGAAAAACGGTGGCAAGCGTTGTCAGTAAAAACTTTTTCATACTTTTTTGTTGTTCGGTTCTGTTAAGTTCTATGTCTTAAAAAAATTCAGGCGTACAATAAACGCGCCAAAGTTAATAATAGATGTGAAAAAGTTAAGACGAAAACCGCAGAATTACGGTTGGCTCGAAGAAAAGTTTCACAACTTGCCTGTAAGTTAATCCACAAAATCGCTTTTGGCAATAGGCAAATACAATTTTTTTTCTGCACGGGAAATATGAGCAAAAACTATCCGGTTTTTAGATATTAGACTTCTTCGGAAATTCCTCCGTCATATCTCTGCCACAAGCTACTGTGTGGACACATCCTTTTTTATTGTATTCTTCTTTTGTTCCGTGATGTCGCTCTAATGCTGATGATGCCATTCATGCAAGGTTTCTGCTAACTAAGTTTAATTTGCATAGCAAGGCATATTCAAACGCTGTAAATCCGTAAATATCCTTCTATCATTGCACCATGCTTTTATCCGCATCGGTTTATGCTTCAAAAACTGACCTAAAACAAAACGCCATTGCTTTAGAGCGGTTGGGTATAGATTTTTTTCATGTTGATTGCAAAAACAATGTGGCTGTGTTTGAAGATATTGCAAGCATCCGCACGGTGTCGAAAGTACCGGTGGATTTGCACATCATTGCTTCAAAACCGGAGAATTTTTACACAAAAATATTGGAAGGAAAAATTGAACAGGTTGCTTTTCAGTGGGAAGATATTGAGGATAAAGAAGCGTTTTCTGCCTGCTGTCATGCTGAGCTTGTCGAAGCATCTTTAACACCTCCCAAAATCGGAATTGCCCTCACCACCGCAACCGAACTTCCCTCAAAAAAAATTCTTGCAACCTTTGATTTCGTGTTGCTGATGTGTACCATTCCGGGTAAAAGCGGAGGGGTATTTGACAACCGGAATTTGGCGCGTATCATTCAATTGAAATATGAAAATCCGCAGTTAAAAATTCATGTGGATGGTGGCGTAAATAATGAAATAGCATTTGTGCTGCGTTTATTGGGTGTTGATTTGATTGTAAGCGGCAGTTATTTGATGAACCATGAATTGCTTGCTTCGGGAATGCTGAACCTGATGCGCACTCCCGAAAATCTGGATGCCGCCCAACATATTGCGGTAAAGGAGTTTATGATTCCAAAGCAATATATGCCTGTGCTGAAACAACAGGATGTTGATTTCAAAAAAGTGCTGCAAACTATTGAATACTATAAACTCGGTTTTGTGTTGATTGAAAACGGACAATTTGAAGGCGTGATTACCAATGCCGACATCCGCAGAGGTTTAATAAAAAAGATAGATGCGCTGAATGATATTGCATCCGCAGACCTTGTGAATACAAACCCGATTTCGATAAATGAAAATGCCGGTTTGAACGATTTGTTGAAACTCATTCGCCACCTAAATTTCATTATTTTATTTTTGCCTGTGGTGGATGACAACAATCATCTGAAAGGCGCAATTTTGCTCAATAATTTGCTGCGCGGATAAACTTAAATACAAAATGATTTTACACTTACATAAAACAACTACCGAAGCGCAGGCACAACAGCTTGCCGAAAACATTCAGGCTATTCTTATTAAACAAGAGCAATTCGTGTTGGTTACTTCTTCAAAGGTGAAAACCGTGCCGGAAGAAGCGGTTGCGTTTACAGAAAAATCTTTCGCAACAGATACCGATATTCAATTGGCAAGCAGGAGTTACATCAATGCCGTGCGCGAAGTGAATTTAGGCAATGGTGTTACCATTGGCGGCATAACCAACAACACCGCGCTCATTACAGGACCTTGCTCTGTAGAAAGCGAAACGCAAATAGAAGCCGCTGCTCAATTGTGTGTTGAATTGGGTGTAAAAATTCTTCGCGCAGGAGCGTTCAAGCCAAGAACTTCGCCTTACACTTTTCAAGGATTGGGCGTTGAAGGTTTGAAGCTGTTGGATAAAATGCGCAGCAAACACGGGCTTGCCATTATCACCGAAGTGCGCGACAGCACTCATATTGATGATATTATTGCCTATTCCGATATTATACAGATTGGCGCGAAAAGTATGTATGATCACGGCATTTTGCGCAAGTGCGGACAAACGCAAAAACCCGTTTTGCTGAAACGCGGTTTCGGAACAACTTTGCAGGAATTTGTGCAGGCGGCAGAATTTATTTTGAGCGGTGGCAACAGCAATGTAATCCTTTGTGAGCGCGGCATACGCACCTTTGAAACCAAAACACGCTTCACGCTTGATTTGTGCGGTGTTTCATGGCTAAAGCAATATACCAACCTGCCCGTAATTGTTGATCCGAGCCATGCCATCGGCTACGCTTACGGTGTTGCCGACCTCAGCCGCGCAGCAGTGGCAATGGGCATTGACGGCTTGCTGATTGAAACGCACCCGAATCCGAAAAGCGCAAAAAGCGATGCAGAGCAACAACTGAACTTTGATGAGTTCCGAAGTTTGTATGCAAGTTTGAGTAAAGTGGCGGAAGCGGTGGGGAGGAAGATTGTGTAATAATTGAAAGAATTATCAACGCATTGTTAGCTGACAAACCGCCTGAAAAGCTACTTTTGGCAAGATTGAAATTTAAGCTGAAATGATAGCAACCGAAGAATTATTGAGTATAAAAGAAGCGAGCGAATGGGCGACTAAGCATATTGGCAAAGCTGTTACGATTTCTAATAGCAGAAGCAATAAAATAAATAATTATGAAAACAAATTCTAAATATATTTTTATAACCCTCGAAGAAAGGAATGGAGAATACGAATACATCCATAAGTTTATTACTGAAATAAAAGATAAAAGAAAGGCAACTGCCAACAAAGTTGCAGAAGATTATGCAAGAAATTTTTATGATATAACCAGACGAATAAAGGCAGATGATGGTTATTATTTTTATGGTGGCGAAGTTTTTGTTCGGCTTTATTCGTGGGATTTTTTAAGTGAAGAAGAATATAAAGTCTTTAGAAAATATATGTAGTATGAAAGAAATCAGAACAGATATATTTCAAGGCAACAGCAAAGAAATTTTAAAAACTTTGCCTGATAATTCCATTGACCTGATTGTTACTTCACCGCCTTATGCCGACAGAAGAAAACAAACTTATGGCGGTGTAAGTCCTGAACATTATGTTGAGTGGTTTTTGCCAATTAGCAGAGAATTATTGCGTGTTTTAAAACCTGACGGAACATTTATTTTAAACATCAAAGAAAAAGCTGAAAACGGAGAGCGAAGGACCTATGTTTTGGAATTGATTTTGGCTTTGAGAAAACAGGGTTGGCTTTGGACAGAAGAATTTATCTGGCATAAAAAAAACAGCTATCCCGGGAAGTGGCCAAACCGCTTTCGTGATGCGTGGGAAAGATTGTTGCAATTCAACAAAACCAAAGAATTTAATATGTATCAAGACACCGTTAAAGTTCCTATTGGCGATTGGGCAAACGGAAGGCTGAAAAATTTAAGCGAAACAGATAAGATTAGAGATAATGCAAAAAATGGAAGCGGCTTTGGAAAAAATATTTCCAATTGGTTAGGTAAAGAAACCGTTTATCCGAATAACGTTTTGCATTTATCAACTGAATGTAACAATAAAAATCATAGTGCTGCCTTCCCTGATGCTTTGCCCGAATGGTTTATCAAACTTTTCACAAAGGAATATGATACAGTTTTAGACCCTTTTGCAGGTTCAGGAACAACATTAAGGGTTGCAAAAAGTATGTATCGAAACTCCATCGGAATTGAGATTATGCCCGAATATGTAGAGATGATTAAATCTCAACTTCAGCAAAAAGAATTAGTGTTGTTTGAACCTAAAGTAGATTATGAGAAAGTTAAACATGGATGATGTTTTGCAGTATGCAGAAAAGCAAATAGCTGTATTTCATCAACAACGATTAGATGCAGTTTCCCAGAAAATTGATTTCAACAAGTTGCTTGAACAAAAAAATCCTTACCTGTTCAAAGCAAAAAACATTCTCACTGCGCAAGATTTGGTAAAAGGTTTTGTTGATGCTTTTCTTCAATCACAAGAAGAAACTCTGTTTGGAAATTTTATTGAAGGACTTGCCATTTTTATTTGTGATAAAGTTTACGGAGCAAAAAAATCCAGGTTGACAGGAATGGATTTAGAATTTGAAAAAGATGGTGTGATTTATGTTATTGAAATAAAAGCAGGTTGGAATTGGGGCAACGCAAGCCAAATTAAGCAACTGAAAATAAATGCGAAAAATGCTAAGGAAAAATTAGAAAAAGAAACAAAGAAAAAAGTTGTTGTTGTAAATGGTTGTTGTTTCGGGAAAAAGAAAAATTCAAAACCCGATATAGACGGATATTTCAAAATATGTGGTCAGGATTTTTGGTTTCTTATTTCAAACGATGAAGAATTATATGTAAAAATAATTGAGCCGATAGGTCATAAGGCGAAACAAAAAAATGAAGAATTTGAAGGTGCATATTCCATATTGATAAACAAGTTTACAGTTGAATTTGCAAACAGGTTTTGTGATGGTGGAAAAATAAATTGGCAGAAATTAGTTGAGTTCAATTCAGGAAGAAAAAAATGACCGAAGAAAAATATTTACAGCGCGGTGTGAGCGCGGCAAAAGAAGAAGTACACACAGCAGTTAAAGACCTTTATCACGGTCTTTACCCGAAAGCATTCTGCAAAATCTTTCCCGACCTGCTGGCGGGCGATGAAAACTTTGTGAACGCCATGAGCAGCGATGGCAGCGGCACTAAATCAATTCTCGCTTATCTGTAGTGGAAAGAAACGGGTGATGTAAATGTGTGGCGTGGCATTGCGCAGGATGCGTTGGTGATGAACTTAGACGATTTGATTTGCGTTGGCGCAACCGATAATTTTTTATTCACTTCCATCATCAACCGCAACAAACAATTGATTAGCGGAGATGCCATTGCAGCCATCATCAACGGATCGAAAGATTTTTGCGAAAGCATGAAATCTTTCGGCATCAACATCAACTTTCTTGGCGGTGAAACTGCCGATTTGGGCGACAGCGTGCGCACCATCACGGTGGATGCTTCCATGACTGCGCGTTTCAATAAAAACGAACTGATTTTAACCGATAATATTCGCCCTGATTTGGTTGTTGTCGGGTTGGCTTCTTATGGACAAGCAACTTATGAATCCAACTATAACAGCGGCATCAGCAGCAACGGTTTGACCTCTGCGCGACACGATATCTTAGGTAAATTTTATGCAACAACTTTCCCTGAAACATTTGATGCGTGTTTAAGTCCTTCTGTTACTTATTGCGGCAGTAAGAGAATGACAGATGCTTTAGAAGGAACATCGCTAAACATCGGGCAGGCTTTGCTTTCACCCACAAGAACTTTTGCTCCTATTATCAAAAAGCTGAAATCGGAAATCGGGAATAATCTTCTTGCGTTAGTGAATTGCACAGGCGGTGCGCAAACAAAAGTGTTGCATTATTTGCCGCAAAATATTCGTGTGGTGAAAAATAATTTATTGCCTGTGCCGCCATTGTTTCAACTCATTCAACAGGAATCTTCTACCGATTGGCGCGAGATGTTCAAAGTGTTTAACTGCGGCACGCGCATGGAAGTGTATGTTGAAAAAGAATATGCGCAACAAGTAATTGCTGCTGCTGCTTCATTCAATATTGATGCACAAATTATCGGCTATACCGAAAGTGCCGAAAAGCCCGAAGTGGTTGTAAAATCTGGGTTTGGGGAGTTTGTATATCATTAAACTTGGTCTGACCTTTGGTCAGACTTGTATCATGTTATAGCCAAATACAACAAAGCGAAAAATGAGAATTTGGTCAGTTCATCCAAAGTATTTAGACACAAAAGGACTTGTAGCTTTGTGGCGGGAAACGCTTCTTGCAAAACACGTTCTTGAAGGCAAAACAAAAGGTTATCGCAATCATCCTCAACTTGACAGGTTCAAACAAACCAACAATCCATTGGACAGAATAAACCAATACTTAGCGACCGTTTATGACGAAGCTGTTGAGCGGGGTTACAATTTTGACAAAGAAAAAATCAATTGGAATTTTGAAACTTCTGTAATGCCCGTAACATCAGGACAAATTCAGTATGAAACAGAACACTTGCTCAGAAAACTCAAAATGCGCGACCAAAATAAATTTAACTCGCTGATTGGATTGAACAAAATAAAACCGCATCCAATGTTTAAAATTATCAAAGGAAACATTGAGCAATGGGAAATTACCTGACCACTTACCAATAAGACTGAATAAAGAAATCGCCCACTCAATAATTATTTCCACACAAGCTGTTGAATAACAGCCGCCATTACCACGATGCAGAACTTAATTTAGCATCGCAGGCAAAATTATTTTCACCTGTAATTTAAGCAGAGAAATTATGGCAAAAGAGAAATTACCGCAGCAGGTGGATTATACCGAAGACAACATCCGCACACTCGATTGGATTGAACATTTGCGTATGCGTCCGGGAATGTACATCGGCAAAACAGGCGATGGTTCTTCGCCCGATGACGGCATTTATATTTTGCTGAAAGAAGTGATTGACAACTGCATTGATGAATACCAAATGGGCTACGGCAAAAAGGTTGAAATCAAAGTGAGCAAAGAAAGGGTAAGTGTGCGTGATTACGGCAGAGGTGTACCGCTTGGCAAAGTGGTGGATGTGGTGAGCAAAATGAACACAGGAGCTAAATATGACTCGCAGGCGTTTAAGAAAAGTGTTGGTTTGAATGGTGTGGGTACAAAGGCTGTAAACGCGCTTTCTACTTTCTTTAAAATTTATGCCGTGCGCGATGGCGAAATGAAAATTGCAGAGTTTGAGCGCGGCATTTTAAAAACAGATGCGAAGCCTCAAAAAACGGATGAGTCGAACGGCACTTATGTAGAGTTTGTACCCGACACACAAATATTCCGCAACTATCATTATCTGCATGAATATGTGGAAACGATGGTGCAGAATTACACCTACCTCAACACAGGGCTGACCTTTCATTACAACGGCAATCGCTATGTGTCGCAAAAGGGTTTGCACGATTTGCTTTCGCGCAAAAAAGACCCTGAAAATCTGCGCTATCCTATCATTCATTTAGTAAGTGATGATATTGAAGTTGCGCTTACACATACCAACCAGTATGGCGAAGAATATTACAGTTTTGTAAACGGTCAATACACGATTCAAGGCGGCACACACTTGGTTGCTTTTCGCGAAGCGATTGTGAAAACAGTGCGCGAGTTTTACAAGAAAGATTATGACACCGTTGATATTCGCGAAGCGATATGTGCCGCAATTTCTATTCGCATACAAGAGCCTGTTTTTGAATCGCAAACCAAAACAAAACTCGGCACCGAAAAGCTGTTGGGCGATGAGCGCAGCATGAAGCAATTCATCCTGGATTTTATGAAAAAGGAATTGGATAATTTCCTGCATAAAAATCCCGAAACTGCCGATGCACTTTTAAAAAGAATACAGCAAAGCGAACGCGAGCGCAAAGAGATTGCAGGCATTAAAAAACTTGCCAACGACCGCGCCAAAAAAGCGAACATCCACAACAAAAAACTGCGCGATTGCAAAACACATTTCAATGATGCAAAAGGCGATGAGCGCATCAACACAACTTTATTTATCACCGAAGGCGACAGCGCAAGCGGCTCTATCACAAAAAGCCGAAACCCTGATACACAGGCGGTTTTCAGCCTGCGCGGCAAGCCGTTGAACTGCTACGGCTTAACCAAAAAAGTGGTGTATGAAAACGAAGAGTTCAACCTGTTGCAACATGCTTTGAATATTGAATCTTCGATAGAAGATTTGCGTTACAACAACATTGTGATAGCCACCGATGCCGATGTGGACGGTATGCACATCCGCTTGTTGCTGCTCACTTTTTTTCTGCAATTTTTCCCCGATTTGGTGCGCAACGGACACGTAAAAGTTTTGGAAACACCGCTGTTCAGAGTGCGCGACAAGCAACAAACTTTTTACTGTTATGACGAGCAGGAAAAGCAAGATGCTACCCAAAAATTGCGCGGCAAACCTGAGATAACGCGCTTCAAAGGATTGGGTGAAATATCACCCGAAGAATTTGAGCGTTTTATCAATGAAGATATTCGCCTAAGTCCTGTAATTTTGAATGACGATAAAGGCATTAAAGGTTTGCTTGAATACTACATGGGCAAAAACACACCCGAACGACAAGAGTTTATTGTCAGCAATTTGCGTGTGGAAATTGACCATTTGGAAGCAATGCCTGTTGGCGAAGAAGAAGTTGAGGAAGTTGTTTAATAAAATTTCATGCAAACATATTATTACTACATAGTTTACGGTTGGATTGCGATTGCAATTATTTCCTTTCCGTATTTATTAAAAAAGGTTGCGCCTTACGGGCGACATTCTTCCTCAAAATGGGGTTGGATGATTCCGAATAAATTGGGTTGGGTGCTGATGGAATTGGTAAGCCCTGTTGTGTTCAGTATTTTCTTTTTCAGCGGCAGTTTGCAGCTTTCGCTTACTTCTTATTGTTTTTGGTTTTTGTGGATGTTGCATTACTTTAATCGCAGTGTGGTGTTCCCATTGCGCACAAAAACTGCCGGTAAAAAAATGCCTGCAATGATTGCTCTTTCAGCTTCGTTTTTCAACATCATAAATGGTTTTGTAAACGGTTATTTCTTCGGTAACATCGGGGGGAATTACGGCAATGAATTTTTCACTTCGCCACAGTTTATTATCGGCTTGATGGTGTTTGCAATTGGTGCGTTCATCAATATCAAAAGCGATAATATTTTGCTTGCATTGCGCAAGCCGAATGAAACAGGCTACAAAATTCCGCAGGGCTTTTTGTTTAAATATATCAGTTGCCCAAATCTGTTTGGTGAAATAATCGAGTGGTTTGGTTTTGCTTTGCTTACATGGAGTTTGCCCGCTTTATCATTTGCTGTTTGGACGGCTGCAAACCTCACCCCGCGTGCAATACATCACCACAAGTGGTACAAAGAAAAGTTTGCAGATTATCCGAAAGAGCGAAAGGCATTGTTGCCGGGACTGATGTAAAAGTTTAATTAGTATTGTACAGATTACTTAGTTACTAATTTCAGATAAAAAACAGTTGCACTAAATATAAAACCATAATGAAGAAGCATAAATTTAAAATACGGTTCAATACAGAGTATGCCAAAACAGACGGACTATTTTGGCGGGTGCTTATTGACGAAAGCGATGAAATCCTGGTATCTCATATTGCTGCGGAGCGGATAGGCTTTGAGACCATTTCACATATTTTGCCCAATGGCAACCAAAAATGGAGCATTACTTGCGAATCCAATAATTATTGGATAGACAAGGACAATAAATTACACATCACGGAATAGTAAGGGCGTGAGAAAGTTTCATTTTGCGCAGGGTTTCTTACCTTTATCCGACAAAATTCAAGATGCAAAAAAGTTTACTCGCTTTAATATTGCTGACAAGTGTTTTTGCAAACGCACAGCAAACCTTAGATAAAACCATTTCTCATGGCGGCTTAACGCGCGAATATCGCCTGTACATTCCTGCGGCATACACAGGTAACAAGGCTGTGCCGTTGGTTTTTAACTTGCACGGTTACTCATCCAACAATACGCAACAAGAGCTTTACACAAACTTTAAACCGATTGCTGACACCGCTAATTTTATTATGTGTCTGCCCAACGGCACGCTTGATTTAAGCAGCAACAGATATTGGGCGGTTGGCTTTGCACCAAGCCCAGTTGATGATGTGAGTTTCATCAATTTATTGATTGATTCTTTATCATCAAAATATAACATTGATGCAAAAAGAATTTTCAGCACGGGAATGTCGAACGGTGGTTTTATGTCGTATTCATTAGCCTGTCAGCTATCGAACAGAATTGCAGCAATTGCATCTGTTACGGGCAGCATGACACCCACGCAACGCAGCAACTGCAACCCCGGGCGCACAGTTCCCGTGATGCAGATTCACGGCACTGCCGATGCAACAGTTCCATACATCGGCACTGCGCTTTATTCACCGATTGACACACTGATTGCCGATTGGGTAAAACAAAACGGATGCACGGGTTCGCCCACAAAAACGGATGTGCCCAACACGGTGCTTACAGATTTATCAACTGCCGAAAGATTTGATTACACCAACTGCGCACCCGGTGGCGAAGTTGTTTTCTATAAAGTGGAAAATGGCGGACACACTTGGCCCGGTGCGGCATTAAACATTGGCGTAACCAACATGGATTTCAGCGCAAGCCGTGAAATATGGAAGTTCTTTTTGAGGTATCCGATGCCTGATGTAAGTTCGGGTATTAAAGATTTTGATGCGCAAAATTCAATCAGCATTTATCCGAATCCGGCAAACAGTTTCATACGAATCGAAAACAGCAGCGATAATAAAATTACAGGAATATCATTTACTGACATCACAGGAAAAAGTTATGCTGTCGGTTTTGACAATTCAAATAATTCAGCAAGTGTGCATAATCTCGCAGCAGGTCTTTATTTTTGCGTGATTCATTTTGAAAACGGAATATCAGTAACAAAGAAATTTTTGAAAGAATAATGAAAACCAAACATTAGACTTCTTAGAAAAATATTCGCTTCCGTAGCAAGAAGTCTTCGACTTCGATCAGACTGACATTCTATCGTAGGGATTCTGTCACCCTGAGCGAAGTCGAAGGGTTGTTATTTTCCTAAAAAGTCTAATGTTGCAGCACATTTCCGATAACAGATAACATGAACGCACAACCTCCATACACATTTCTCCGCAAGCCTTTGGTGGCAGGCATACTCGTTTTTTTCGCGGTGTTGCTGCTCACTCAGTTTATTTCATACCAACGCTATTTGCTTTTCAAAAGTTCGCAAGCGAAGGAGTTGAGCAACGTTGCAAATCTTGCCAAAGAAAAATTGCAGGGCGTTTTGATAAACAGCGTAACCGCCACCAACACCCTGAGTTTTATTGTGAAAGAATATGGCGTTGCCAACAACTTTGATATTGTTGCCAAAGAGATTTTAGAATCCAATAAATTTATTGACGCGCTGCAATTGGTGGAAGGCGATGCGATTACAAAAATTTATCCCTTAGAAGGAAATGAACCGGTTATCGGCTATAAAATTCTTAAAGATTCCCTGCGTAATAAAGAAGCATTTAAAGCAATTGAAAAAAGAGAAATATTTTTTGCCGGACCGTTTGAATTAAAGCAAGGCGGCATTGCAATTGTAGGGCGGTTGCCCATCTTTGACAACGATAAATATTTCGGATTGGCGGCTGCGATAATCAGGCTTTCAACATTTATTAAAGCGGCAAAAATTGACACTGCGGATAATCCCGATTATCTTTTTCAATTCTCTAAAGTCAATCCCGACACAGGCATTGAAGAATTTTTTCTGCCCGGAAAACATTTATTCAAAGGCATTCAATCTGTTGCCGTTGATATTCCCAATGGCGATTGGAAATTATATGTAATGCCGAAGCATACCCAAAATTTCATCTCGCCAATTCCGTTTTCAATTCTTGGTTTTACACTTGCTGTTACAGCCGGTTTATTTGCATGGTTTATTACCAAGCAACCTTATGAATTGAAAAAACTTGTAGATGACCAAACCCTTGCACTTTCTGTAAGTGAAGAAAATTACAGGAACACCATTGAGCGCGTAAGCGATGCGTTTATCGCTTTAGACAAAAACTGGAACTACACATTTGTAAACAGCAAAGCAGGAGAGCTGCACGAGCGTGAACCCGATTCTCTTTTAGGCAAAAATGTGTGGAAGGAATTTCCTGATGTGGTGCACGAACCGTTTTACGATGCGCTTACAAAAGCAATGCACACGCAGCAACCGCAGATGGTGGAGTTGTATTATTCCAAATTAAATAAATGGTTTGAAGACTACATCTATCCATCGCCAAATGGTATTACGGTTTACTACCGCGATGTAACCGAGCAGCGCAGAATAAATGACGAGATTACGAGAGAGCGCACTTTATCGGAATCTATTTTGAAAAGCCTGCCGGGTATTTTTTATCTGTATAATCAGGACGGTAAATTTTTACGCTGGAATAAAAATTTTGAAGTAGTATCAGGCTATTCAAATGATGAGATAAGCAAAATGACTCCTTTGGACTTTTTTGATGAAAATGAAAAAGAATTGCTGAAAAACAGGATTGCCAATGTTTTTGAAGCAGGAATGGATAGTGTAGAAGCGCATTTATTTACAAAAGACAAGCGGAAAATTCCTTACTTTTTTAATGGCTACAGAGCAAAGTTTGAAGGTGAAGACTGTTTAATTGGCGTAGGCATTGACATCACTGAAAGAAAACTTGCCGAAAAAGAAATGAACGCTTCCAACGAGCGGTTTCTTTTAGTTGCCAAAGCAACCAACGATATTGTGTGGGACTGGAATTTGCTCACAAATGAAATCTGGTGGGGCGACAGTTATTATACTTCGTTTGGTTATCCGCGCAAAAATTCACCGCAAAAAATTGAAGAAATGTGGGATAAAAATATTCATCCCGATGACAAAGAAAGAGTGCTTGAAGGAATACATAACGCTATTGCAAAAGCAAGTTTTTTTTGGTCGGATGAATACCGTTTTTTGAAAGCGGATAAAACAGAAGTGCAATTGTTCGACAGGGGTTATATGCTTTACGATGCGGATAACAAACCATACAGAATGGTGGGCGCGATGATGGACATTACAAAACTGAAACACACCGAGCAGGAACTACTGAGGTCGCAGGTTTCGCTAAGGCTGCTTACCGCGCATCTGCAAACTGTACGCGAAGAAGAGCGAACCTCCATCGCCCGCGAAATTCACGATGAACTCGGGCAACAACTTACCTGTTTAAAAATGGATGCTTCGTGGCTCAATAAAAAATGCGACACCAAAGAAACCGAAACCAAAAACAGGTTGCACGGCATGATTGAAATGATTGACGAAACGGTTAAAACCGTTCGCAGAATTGCATCGGAATTGCGCCCGGGAATCTTAGACGATTTAGGTTTGATAGCCGCAATAGAATGGCAAAGCAAAGAGTTTGAAAAGCGTTCCAATATTGAAGCAAAATTCAAATCGGAAGTTTGGGATGTGTCCGTTGATAAAAAAATCGCCACCGGCATTTTTCGCATTTATCAGGAAACACTCACCAACGTTGCGCGACATTCAAAAGCTACCGTTGTAGAAAGTTTTTTATCAGTTAATAATAACCTGCTAACTTTGCGGATACACGACAATGGAGTAGGTTTTGATTTAGAAGCAGTGAAGCAAAAAAATACACTCGGCTTGCTTGGCATGAAAGAACGTGCGCTGATGTTTGGCGGAGAGATTGATTTTGAAAGCAATATTACTCAAGGAACCACGATTGTTATTAAAGCCCCTTTAATTTCAAATGCTTAACACACGATTATGTACAAATTTTTAATTGCAGACGACCACGCTATTGTTCGTAAAGGTTTAGTTCAGTTGATTAAAGAAGAATTTTACGAAGCCGAAATTGCCGAAGCAACCGACAGCAACGAAGTTTACGAAAAGGTGAAAGAAAAAATATGGGATGTGATTCTTTTAGACATCTCGATGCCCGGCAGAAACGGATTGGATATTCTGAAACAACTGCGGGCAGAAGGCGTTAAAGCGCCAATTCTGATGTTGAGTATGCACCCCGAAGAACAATATGCCATCAGGGTTTTGAAGGCGGGCGCATCAGGTTTTTTAAATAAAGAAAGTGCCACTGCCGAATTGGTTTCCGCCATTCAAAAAGTGCTGATGGGCAGGAAATATATTTCCGCTTCGCTTGCCGAAAAACTTGCCGAAAAACTTGCCGACAGCGCGGGCGATAAAATGGATAAGGCTTTGCACGAATTACTTTCAGACCGCGAAATGCAGGTGCTGCAAATGCTGGCATCGGGCAAAACTGTTTCGGAAGTTGCCGAAGAAATTTCTTTGAGCGTGAACACCATCAGCACCTACCGCGCAAGGCTGCTCGAAAAACTTTCGCTCAACAACAATGCCGAATTAACAAGGTATGCGTTGGATAACGGGCTGGTGTGAGTTATTGTTAAGGTTAATTACGAATTATGAGCCAGCTGGCGCGTTTCACTCATAATTCATCACTCATAACTTACTTCAAAATCCTCCTTTAGAAACATCTGTTTCCGCTTTCTTTTTAAAATAACGCAGATTGTAAGTAACCGTAAGCATCAGATAGCGTTGCAACACATCGGTGCGCACATCTTCCACGTAAGCGTCATTCACCGTGCGGCTAACGCTGTTGTTTTGCCCGAGAATATCAAACACACTTGCTTTCACTTCAAGCGATTGATCTTTCAGGAACTTGTAGCCCAATGCCGCATTCCACAAAAAGAAATTTTGATTGAAAGCCGCGCCCACACCGCGATACAGCGTATTGTTCAGCGAAGTATTAAACACAAAACCCTTCCAGAACATCCAGTTGAATTTCGCTTCGGCATTATGGAAAAAATAGTTGTTGTTGCTTTGGCTTTGCAGCGAGTTGCGCACAATGTTATAGTTGGCATTGTACATCACCGTAAAATCAATTTTCTGGCTGAAGTTGCTGCTCAAAACAAAGCCGCCCGAAATGGTTGCCGAGTTCGACATATTTTCTCTGCCGTTCAGCAAACTCGGTGTGCGGTTGTAAGTAACACCCACGTTCGCATTAAAGTTGCTTTTCAGTTGTTTTACAGGCAATCCGTAAGTGAAAAAACTCCTTAAATTCAAGCTGCCGCTAAGATTCACAGGCTTGCTCAACTGCGCTCCCGCATTCAGCAAAACACCGTTTGAAAGCAAAGTATCTTTCACTGCAATAAAGGTTGAATTGCCGATATAATTTTGCGTGTAATTGAAGGAAATCATGGTGAAAAACATGTGCATGGTTTTCATGTTCATATTGCTGAAATGCGCGCGCGCACTGTGCTGATAGCTTTGCTTCAATGAAGGATTTCCCGTACTCAACAACAGCGGATTGCTGTTGTCAATCACGTTTTGAAGCTGGTTGATGCTTGGCGCATCGGTAGAAGTATTATAGCTGAAACGAAAGTTTTGCGACTGAGAAACTTTGTAGTTGAAAGACAGATTCGGCAAAAAATTATTGAAGGTTTTCTTCACCTCAAATTGCGTTGGGAATAGCTGAACACCCGTGAGCAAAGCATACTGAACATTAGTACCAACCGCAAAATTCATCTTGTCGGCTTTATCGCGCAGGCGGTAAGTAATGCCCACTCTGTGGCTCATATAATTGTTATCGAAATCGCTCGAAAGCAGATTGTTCAGCGCGTTGTAATTGCCGGTCAATGTATCTGCATCGAAAGTATTTTTCTCTCTTAAATTCCATCTGTATAAAGGCGCGTAGTTGAATTGCATTTGCCCGAATTGCCCCACAGGTTCGGTGTAGGCAATATTGCCCGAAACAGAATAATTGGACGTGCCGGATTCGGTGTATTGATCGAGCGAAACCGTGTCGGCAGGCGAAGTGTAAGTATTCAGCGACAATAAATTTGACTTGCCGTTATTGTTGTTCGTTGTGCCTGTTACATCAAATGAAATTGTTCTTCCTGCCTTACGGAATTTATGCTGATACAACACATTTCCCGAAAAATTAAAACCAAGACTTTTCGATTCATAATCGCTGGATATGCCGCTTAAAACATTGCCATCCGTAAGCGCATTGCTGCCGCGCGTAAGACTGAATTGATTGTTCTGCTGCACGGTAAATTTCGGAGTAAAAAACAAAGAATTATTGGAATCAATTGCATACTCGATGCGCATATTGATTCTGTGATTTATATTCTTGTTTTGCGACTCGGTTTTTTCATCATACTTGGTTGCAATTTCGCTTTGCGAAAAATAAGTGCGGGCAGTTTCGCTTCTGTTTACATTATTGGTGAAGTTGAAAAAATAACTGCCGCTGAACTTCACCTTATTGCTCCATTGGTCGCTGTAATTAAAGCCAAAAGCGTGTGTGGTTGAAATACCTCCCTGCTGCCCCACCAAAAAATTTCCCGCGCTGCTGTTCATCATCATGCCCTGATTGCCGCGACCGCCCATCGGCATCATTCCGCGCCTGCCGCCACCGCCTCCTCCCCTGCCACCGCCACTGCTTCCCGAAACGCCCATAATATCTTCTATCGCAAAATTCTGCTGGTTGATATTGTTGCTCATGCCCAAAAACGAAACGCGCCTGTTGCCATTAAACCAGTTCACATTCGCCCCCGCAGAATAGCGGTGCGCATCCAAATATCCATAGCCTGCATAAATTTTTCCGAACACTCCGTTTTGCGTTCCGGGTTTGGTAACAATGTTGATGGTGCGCTCTTCATTGCCGTCACTGAAACCCGTAAACTGCGACTGGTCGCTGCCTTTGTCAAAAATCTGAATCTTATCCACTATTTCGGCAGGCATATTTTTCAGCACCGTGCTTGGATCGTTGCCGAAAAAAGGTTTGCCGTCCACCAACACGCGCTTCACATCTTCACCGCGCGCTTTAACTGTTCCGTTCTCGATTGTAACACCCGGCATCTTGGCAACTAAATCTTCGGTAGTTGCATCGGGATTTGTTTTAAAAGCATTGGCATTAAACTCGGTGGTATCGCCCTTTTGCTCGCCACGCTTTGCTAATTGCTCAATCACCACATTCGATAACTCGCGCACATCTTCACTCAAACTGATATTGCCCAACTGAATATTTTGATTGGCAACTTCAATTTTAATATAGCTTGTTTTGTAGCCTGTGTAAGACAATTTCAACAAGTAATTTCCATTGGGTAATGCAAGTTCAAACACACCTCTGTCATCGGTTGGCACGCCTTTTAAAAATGCGGAATCGCTGCTGTTCAGCGCAACCACATTCACACCCATCAATGCTGAATTATCTTTTTTGTCTGTAATTTTTCCCGAAACAATTTGTTGCGAAAATGCTGTTGCAAGCAGCGAAAGAAACAACAACAGGAATAGAATCTTTTTCAATACAAAATTTTTTCGGTTGGAAATAAATAGCTTCGGTTGGTTTAATCAACGCGGCAGCGAAGGTACTTTTACAATAAACAACTGCAACAGAATTTGTGTGAAAGAAAGCGTTCACATTGTTTCAAAATACTCTACAATCTTGCGCTTCAGCAGTTCTTCCTGTTCCTTCAACTCCAACACCGGAACGGTTTTAACCGTTTCGTAATGAGGCCAGCCTTCGGCATCCACACTTCTTAAAACATAATATCCTTCGCTGCTTAAAAGTTTACACATCGCAACGTGCATCAGGTCTTGCTTTTCTTCTTTTTCCCACACTTCCTTCACAATGCCTACTTCATTCATGCCAATCAAAAAAAGCATCGCATTCACATCCGGTCGCTGCCCGAATTTTTCCTTCACCTGCTTGCGCACCATATACCAGCGATAAGTAAAATCATTCTGCTCACTCATGCGGCAAAACTAATACCATAACTCATAACTTATTATATGTGCCGGAATTGCTTTTTGATTCGTTTCTTTGCCCCGACAAATTTTTCTTAAACAAGTTTTACAATGACCATTGGCGAAATCTGCGCATATCTCGAAACCGTTGCCCCGCTTTCTTACCAGGAAAGTTACGACAACTGCGGTTTGATAACAGGCAACAAACAAACCGAAGCGACAGGGGCTTTGATAACTTTAGACTGTATTGAATCTGTTGTGGACGAAGCAATAGCAAAGAAATGCAACTTAATCATTGCGCATCATCCCATTGTTTTTAGCGGTTTGAAAAAGATAAACGGCAACAATTATGTAGAGCGGGTAATCATCAAAGCCATTCAAAACAACATTGCCGTTTATGCCATTCACACAAACTTGGATAATGTTTCAAACGGAGTAAATGCTGAAATCTGCAAACGTTTGGGCTTGAAAAACTGCACCATTCTTTCGTCTAAAAAAGATTTGCTGAAAAAGTTAGTAACCTTTATTCCTGTTGCGGATTTTGAAAATGTAACACAGGCTGTTTTTAATGCAGGGGCGGGTTACATCGGTAATTACAGTGAAACGGGATTTTCTTTGCAAGGCACAGGCACTTTTAAAGGCAACGAGCAAACCAACCCGACCATTGGCGAAAAAGGTAAATTGGAAAAGGTAAACGAAATCAGATTTGAAACTATTTTCCCTTCCCATATTCAAAATCAGGTGGTAAATGCCTTGATAAAAGCGCATCCTTATGAAGAAGTTGCTTATGATATTTACCCGTTATCAAATGAGTTAAATAACGTGGGCAGCGGCATGATTGGCGAGTTGGAAACCGAAACCGATGAAACCGAATTTCTAAAATTCATTAAGAAAACTCTGAAAACCGACTGTGTGCGGCACACGGCTTTACGCAATAAAAAGGTGAAAAAAGTAGCTGTTTGCGGTGGGTCGGGAAGTTTCCTTTTGCGCAATGCCATTGCATCTCAAGCCGATTGC
>CAZSEG010000027.1:24307-25984 GCA_964605875.1 uncultured Chitinophagaceae bacterium | reverse complement strand
AATAAATGAAGTCAAAATTGTCGGCTTGGTCAATGTTGTCGCCCCAAACGTGCTCTGCCAAAGCTGTTTTTGTAACCAAACGATTTTTGTTGAGCAAAAAATAATTCAGAATGTCAAACTCTTTTCTGTTCAACGGAACATTTTCATTGCCAACTAAAAAAGTTCGTTCTTTCAAGTCTAACACTGCGTTTGCAATTTCAATGGTGTTTTTGCCGTCTAATTTTTGCCTGCGCAGAACGGCTTTAATTCTTGCGTTGAGTTCGGCAATATGAAACGGTTTTGTCAAATAATCATCTGCACCCAATTCAAGTCCTTTTAGTTTGTCGTCAAGTGAATCTTTGGCAGAAATAATAATTACGTTGCCCGATTTGCCTTGTTTTTTCAGTTGTTCCAACAGTTGAAGTCCGCTGCCGTTTGGCAACATAATATCAAGTAAAATACAATCGTATTCATAGACTTCAATTTTCTCGCTTGCCGAATGAAAGTCGCTTGCAGTTTCAATCACAAAGTGTTCTTTCGTCAATGAAGCGACAATCGTTTCCCGCAAATCTTTTTCGTCTTCAACTATCAGAATTTTCATCTGCAAATAATTTGCTTTTAAAGGTCAGATTGAATGTGAATATTTCATGAACAACAAATGTAACTGCTGAATTTTGGAAAGAGTTGGGAATAATTTTTTTCTATCCGAGAGAGTGGTGAGGCTTGTTTTTTTCGTTTAATAATAAGTGCGTAATCCAACCAATTGTTAAGCCGCAGCAATTATATTCGCGCCTTGTTTGAATTTTTCAAACGCAAAATTTATTGTTGAAAATGATAACGCAATGCTTCGCAAAGTTCCGGCTTTGTGCGGTTTTGCGTAAACCTGTTTTGTATAAATGAACAATCTTAAAGACTTGCTTGCGGCATACACCGACAGCGAAAAAGTAAAACAAGTTGCGGCAACACTCAGCACGACCGAACGCAATAATATTTTTCTGAAAGGCTTGATTGGCTCAATGGATGCTTTTGTGGCTGCGGGAGTTTTTCGCAACACTTCATTCAACCATTTTTTTGTTTTAAGCGATAAAGAAGAAGCTGCTTATTTTCATAATAATCTGGAAGCGTTGCTGACGAAAAAGGATGTATTCTTTTTCCCTGATTCATTCAAACGTCCACAAACTTTAGATGAGCTGAATACTACCAATGTACTGTTGCGCACCGAAATGGTAAACCGCCTCACCAATCCCAACAGCAGAGCGGAAATTGCGGTTACTTATCCCGAAGCATTGTTTGAAAAAGTGGTAAAAGCTGCGGAGTTGCAACAACAAACGTTGCACCTTAAAACAAACGAAAAATTTGATGTTGAGTTTGCCATTGATTTGTTGGTGGAGTTTGAATTTGACCGCGTTGATTTTGTGTATGAACCAGGGCAATTCAGCATTCGTGGCGGCATTGTAGATATTTTTTCTTTCGGCAATGAATATCCCTATCGCATAGAATTGTTCGGCAAGGAGATTGAGAGCATCCGCACATTCGACCCCATCAGTCAGCTTTCGCAAAAAAAGATTGAGCGCGTAAGCATTGTGCCGAATATTCAAACGCACTTCACCAACGAAAACAAAACGTCTGTTTTCAATGTAATTCCCGCCAACACATTGGTGTGGGTGAAAGACATGCAAATGACGATTGAAGTGTTGG
>CAZSEG010000027.1:23650-24297 GCA_964605875.1 uncultured Chitinophagaceae bacterium | reverse complement strand
AAAACTAATGCAGAAGGCGCAGCAACTCGCAACTCGCAACTCGCAACTCGTTTCTGAAAAACATCCGCTAAAGGAAGGAAAGCCCGAAGAAGTATTTCTTTCGGCAGGAGATTTTATTCAGGATATTAAGCAATTTAGTGTGGTTGAGTTTGGTAAAAGCTCCTACCTGAAAGCACAGGAGGCAATTATTTTTAATGCCAAACCGCAGCCTTCTTTCAACAAAAATTTCAACCTGTTGATTGAAGATTTAAAGCGCAATGAAGAGAACGGAATCCGCAATTTAATTTTTGCCGAAAACCCAAAGCAGATGGAACGTTTCTACGCCATCTTTGAAGACTTAAAAACTGATGTTCATTTCACTCCTTTTCCAATTGCCATTCACAATGGTTTTATTGACACCGAATTGAATTTGGCTTGCTACACCGACCACCAAATATTCAATCGCTACCACAAATATAATTTAAAGCAAGGCTTTTCGAGCGACAAAGCAATGCTGATGAAAACCATCCGCGAGTTGCGTGCAGGCGATTTTGTAACGCACATTGATCATGGTGTGGGTGTGTTTTCGGGATTGGAAAAAATTGAAATAAACGGACAAGCGCAGGAAGCCGTTCGTTTGATTTATGCAGGCAATGATATTTTGTATG
>CAZSEG010000027.1:1449-23640 GCA_964605875.1 uncultured Chitinophagaceae bacterium | reverse complement strand
TAAGCATTCAATCGCTGCACAAAATTTCAAAGTATGTAGGCAAAGAAGGCGATGCACCGCGCGTGAATAAATTGGGAACGGACACTTGGGCAAACCTTAAAAAGAAGACCAAGAAAAAGATAAAAGAAATTGCCTTTGATTTGATTCAGCTTTATGCCAGAAGGAAGGCTGCACGCGGTGTTCAGTATTCACCCGATGGCTACATGCAAAATGAACTGGAAGCAAGTTTTATTTATGAAGACACGCCCGACCAAGCCAAAGCAACAGAAGATGTAAAGCGCGATATGGAAGCCCTCAACCCGATGGACAGATTGGTGTGTGGCGATGTGGGATTCGGTAAAACAGAAGTTGCCATTCGCGCTGCTTTCAAGGCGGCTTGCGATGGAAAGCAGGTGGCAGTTTTAGTGCCAACTACTATTCTTGCTTTACAGCATTACAAAACTTTCAAAGAGCGTTTGGGTGATTTTCCTGTTGAAGTGGATTACATCAATCGTTTCAAATCTGCCAAAGAAAAGACAGATACGCTCAAGCGATTGGAAGAAGGAAAAATAAATATCATCATCGGCACACACGGCTTGGTAGGTAAGAAAGTAAAGTTCAAGGATTTGGGTTTATTAGTAATTGACGAAGAGCAAAAGTTTGGTGTAGGTGTAAAAGAAACATTGAAAGAAATGCGCGCCAATATTGATTCGCTCACGCTCACCGCTACGCCCATTCCGCGCACGTTGCAATTCAGCATGATGGGCGCGCGCGACCTGAGCATTATCAACACGCCACCGCCCAATCGTCAGCCCGTTTTTACCGAAGTGCATCCGCTCGACCCTGATTTGATTAAGCAGGCAATAGAGCATGAAATCTATCGCGGTGGTCAAGTCTTCTTTGTACACAACAAAGTAAAAGACATTGCTGATGTAAAACTCATGCTGCAAAAAATTGTTCCCAATGTGGATATTGGCGTGGCACACGGACAAATGGAAGGCGATAAGCTCGAAGAAGTTTTGATGAAGTTCATCAACCGCGAATTTGATGTATTGCTTTCTACAAACATTATTGAAAGTGGCATTGATATACCGAATGCAAATACAATTATCATCAATAATGCGCACCAGTTTGGTTTGAGCGATTTACACCAGTTGCGCGGGCGTGTGGGCAGAGGCAATAAACAAGCATTTTGCTATTTGTTTGCACCGCCAAAAAGCACGCTCACCAACGAAGCTCGGCAACGCTTAAAAACCATTGAAGAGTTTAGCGAATTGGGTAGCGGCTTCAATATTTCTATGCGCGATATGGATATTCGCGGTGCGGGTAATTTGTTGGGTGGCGAGCAAAGCGGCTTTATTGCCGAAATTGGTTTTGATGTGTATCAGAAAATATTGGATGAAGCCGTGCGGGAATTGAAAGACAGCGACTTCAAAGAAATTTACACCGAAGAAATGGAGCGCACCCACGAATACGTGCGCGATTGCGCGATTGAAACGGACTTGGAAATGCTGATACCCGATGCTTATGTAAAAAACAGCACCGAAAGAATGTTGCTGTATCGCGAGTTGAATGAAGTAAAAGATGAAGCAGGCTTGGAGAAATTCCGCGAGCAGCTTGCCGACAGGTTTGGTGCTGTGCCGAAAGAATTACTTGAACTTTTTAATGCCGTGCGCATGAAATGGATTGCTACAAAATTGGGCATGGAGCGCATTCACTTAAAGAAGAAACATTTGAAATGTTACTTCATAGAAAATCAAAGCAGCACATTCTACGCATCTTCAGTTTTTACTAAAATTTTAAGCTACGCCCAACAACATAAATCGGGTTTGTACCTGCGCGAAACAGAAAAATTTTTAGTGCTGAATATTGAAGGCATCCGAAGTGTAAAGGAGGCACTGGAAAGATTGAAAGAACTGGAGGTGTGGGTGTATGAAAAATGATAATTACAACTGTTTTTTGCAATGTAATATGATGCGTTTCCTACAATCATGATTTCGCTTTCTCTGCCAGCCATTGCCTGTAATTCAGCAGTTCGCTTTCCTCACCTTCCGATGCTTTTGCAGGAGCAATAAAGGTTTTGATTGATTTGGCTAAAACCTTATCGGATTTCCATTCTTTGCCTGCCATTTTCTCAAGAATATTCAGGAAAGATTTGTCGCGGTTGTTTTCCTGTTTTTTAAGTACTGCAACAAATTGTTTTCTTACCTGTCCAAGCCTGTTTTTGAACACATTGAAATCACCGCTTTCATACTGCATAATCAATTCTGCAACTGAAACTTTCAGCTTAAATGTTTCGGAAGCATTGCGATAGCTGTCGTTTAGATACAATCTGACTAACTGCCGAATTGCATCATTGAATTTCTTTCTTTCAAACAACAACGTTGATTTATTCAGCAAAATAAATTGCTCGTAATAGCTGTTCTTCAACTGCTTCATTACTTTATCCAAATCATCCAATGCGCGGATGGCTTTATCAATATCCGTGCGCGCATAATTGATGTAAAGTGAATTGTAGTAGTAGAATACATACTTGTCGAAATGCAGCTTGTTGAACGCTTTTATTTCTTCACCTAATTGTTCGGCATACTCAAGCGATTCAGCATATTTTTCATTTCTGAAAAGCGCATTGATAAGGTAAACCAACATTTGCAATTTGGTGTCGTGATTGTTTTTATCAAACCAGCTTTCGTTTTGAAAAGCATCCATTGTTTTGCGCATAAACTTTTCCAATTGCAGATAGTTGTGTGTTTGCAACAATTGCTGGCTTACAGCCCTGTATAATCTTGTTTGAAAAGTTTTACTTTTTCGCAATGAATGGTCGCCACTGAATTGCTTAATGGAAGTCTCCAGCATATCCATTAAGGCAGAGGGTTTGCGCTCAAAAGTTTGCGCAGTTTTTAAACGATAAAGCACCGCAGCCAATGTCTGATCCATCGCGCGTAAGCGATTCAGTTTATCGGCATTCAGTTTTCTTTTTTCAATAAATTCTTCGGGGTTTATTTCTGCAAAATCATTGGAAAGACGGATGTAGTTCGCATACACAATATCCAGCAACTCAAAGTTCTCTGCTGCAAGGGCTTTCTTTTCTGCGCGTTTTAGAAAATACATAGAAAGTTTAAGGTTGTTGCGCGATTGAAAGATGTTGAACAACATCAACTGGCGATACAGATAATTTGCATCTGTTTTATCTGTATGCAACAATGCAAGCGCATCGCAAACATCTTCCTGCAAGCGGTTCTTCAACCGATAATAGGCATTCTTATCGCTTTTACCATAGAGCTTTTTTGCTGCCGTTTCATCATCAAATTTTTCACCGCTTTTGCGCATCATGTCAAACAACTTTTCATCCTTGCGTTCGTTTCGAGTGGCAATGCGCGTAAGATAAATTTTGAAGTATCTTGCTTCTTCTTTAGTAAGTAAACCAATAACCTGCTGCAATATTTCCATAGCTCAAATGTATGTTGAATAAGTAAGATTTTTAAAAATGATTATTGCCTTTCACACAACCCTTGCGTATCTTTACGCTACTACTATTGAAACACGCAATTTGTTATGAGAAAAAATATACTGTTCATATCGCTGTTTATCTGTTGTTGCTTTATTGCAAAGGCGCAATTACGCATGGAGTTCAACGCCTCTTTGAACAACACACCGTTCAGAGTTGCCTATGGCGATTCCATTACTTACAATGTGCTTATCATCAATCCCGACTCGGGCGTTTTTTCAGGAAATGTTTATGCAGGCTTCACCGGAAGTAATAGCGGAACTGCGGGCAATACTTTCATAGGCACTTTTCAAATCCCCTTTGGCGATACAGTTTTTGCAACTATTCCTATTGAAGTTACTCCCGCAAATTTTAAAGTAGGACCAGAAGTTGTAGTTGTTTGGCCCATATTCAATGGTAATGACGGAACACAACTTGCCGATTTTATCTTTGTAAAAGAAACTGTTTCGGCAATAGATGAATTTTACAATGAAACTCAAAAAATAACCATCAGAAACAACGCTGTTTATACTGATGATTTACAGCTTAAACAAGTAAGAATATTCGACCTTTCGGGCAGGCTGATTTCAGACTTTAAACCTGAGCAGTCTTCTTTTCCTTTACCTCAGTTAGCTCGCTCAATTTACGTGATACAGTGCATAACAAAAGACAACAGGAATCTGGTTATTAAATTTATGGAGAAGCGGTAGCATTTGGGGAAAACAATAGTAATTTACACCTCAACACATACCTATGGGCTTATTCCGTTAGGAGCAAATTTAGGTAATTGCCATACTGAAACTCTCAGCGGAACAATAAAAGGTGCGATTGGGAATTAAGGTTCAACCTCATTCCTCTACTGCACAATAAATGTCAATCTACCGCTAAAGACTTCAATCTTTACATTTTCAATCCTTCCAACTATCGAATTATCGTGAACTTCCTGCTGTACAAAAGATGGTTTTGCCAAACGTGAATGAAATATACACCTGCAGCAGGTTGATACAAATCAATTACTTTTTGATGTTGAACAGTTTCATCAAAAATGGTTCGTCCAAGCGCATCTGTAATTTGTACAGTTCTTGAAATATCATCGGTAAATTCCAATATAAATTCACCTTGGTTCGGATTAGGGTAAAGCTTCAAGTCAAACACATCATTTACTTCACTTAGCCCAACGCTTGTAACATTCAATATTGCAGAGGTGGCACTGCAACCATTGGCATCGGTTACTAATACCGAGTAGTTACCATTTGCAGGTAAAAGAAGTGTTGGGTTTGTTGCTCCGCTTAGAGGCGCATTGTTTAAGAGCCATTGATAGCTCGCATATACTTGAGTAGAAAGAGTGTCGTTATTGCGCAACACCACAGGCACCGGCAAGCTGTTTACAACAAGCGTAAGCGTAACAATGCTGTCGCAACCTGCAGATGAAGTAAGCGTATCGCTGTACACTCCACCTTGTGTAATACCGGTTCCGTTAAACAAGTAAGTTGCGCCATCGCATATAGTATCCCTGACAGATGTTTGCAGCGCATTTTTAAAAATCAGGTTGAGCGTAACAATGCTATCGCAACCACCTGTTGTTTGGATGGTGTCTTTATACAATCCGGCTTGTGTCAGTTGCACACCATTGAATGTATAGCTGCCGCCTGTGCAAATTTCTTGAGTAAAGTTGCCCGTGAGCGGTGCATTTACCGTAAGGTTCAGCGTTACTACACTATCGCAGCCATGCACTGTTTGCAAAGTATCTTTGTAGCTGCCGCCCTGAGTCAGTTGCTGCCCGTTGAAAGCATAGCTTCCACCCGCACATATTGATGCCGAAAACTGCGATGCAGCAGCTTGATAAACAACTATAGTGTGTGAAGCAGCAGCCGAACAATTTACCCCAACAGTGGCAGTTACCGTATAAGTAGTTGTGGTGGTCGGTGAAACTGAAATTTGAGCTGTATTGCCCAAGCCATTTGCCCATTGATATGTGTTGCCGCCATTTGCCGTAAGGCTGACACTTTCGCCTGCGCAAACTTGCGTAGCACCGGAAATAGTTGCCACAGGAGCAGAGGTTACATCAACGGTTGCAGATGCTGTAGCCGAACAATTATTGATGTCGGTAACAGTAACAATGTAAGAGGTATTACTGCCCGGTGACACCGTAATTTGTGCTGTATTACCCAAGCCATTGCTCCAACTGTAACTTGTTCCACCGCTTGCGGTAAGCGTTGCCGATAAGCCTGTACAAATTGTTGTTGGTCCGTTGATAGCAGCCGCAGGTAATGAATTTACCGTTACGGTTCTGCTTGCGGTTGCGCTGCAATTATTCGCCCCTGTTACCGTAACCGTATAAGTTGTGGTATTTGAAGGCGATACATTTGTAACAGCGGTATTTGCCGTGTTGCTCCATGTATAACTAACTCCTCCACTTGCCGTCAATTGAACTGATGCGCCATTGCAAATAGTAGCCGAAGCCGGACTGATACCGGCAACAGGAACAGCATTTACAGTTAAGTTAAGCGTTACTATACTATCGCAACCGACTGAATTTGTCAGTGTATCTAAATACACGCCCTGACTGGTTCTGTTTGCGCCATTGAAAAAGTACGATTGACCTTGACAAATGCTTGCATTTACAATACCTGTACTTGTTGATTTTACCGTTACCGTTCTTGACGCTGTTGCCGAGCAGTTATCAGCATTGGTAACAGTAACCGTGTATGTAGTTGCTGAAGTTGGCGAAACCGAAACTGTTGCATTGTTGCCCAGAGAATTGCTCCACGTATAAGCCGTTCCTCCGCTTACTGTCAGCGAAATACCTGAACCACTGCAAACACTTGCCGTAGCAGGTGAAATGGCAGCAGTCGGCAAAGCATTTACAGTAAGGTTAAGCGTAAGTATGCTGTCACAACCATTTACACTTGTAAGTGTATCTAAGTACGCGCCTTGAACAGTTCTGTCTGCGCCATTGAAGAAGTATGATTGACCCTGACAAATACTTGCACTAATCGAACCTGTGTTGAATGTTGTAACCGTAACTGTTCTCGATGCGGTTGCCGAGCAGTTATTAGCATTAGTAACCGTTACCGTATATGTAGAAGTTGTAGTTGGTGAAACCGAAACTGTTGCATTGCTGCCCAATGAATTGCTCCATGAATAAGCCGTTCCTCCGCTTGCTGTAAGCGATGCGCTTGAACCGCTGCAAATACTTACCGTAGCAGGAGTAATAGCAGCAGTTGGCAAAGCATTTACAATGAGGTTAAGCGTAACAAAACTATCGCAACCTGCAACGTTTATCAATGTATCTAAATACGTTCCTTGAACGGTTCTGTTTGCGCCATTGAAAAAATACGATTGACCCTGACAAATGCTTGCATTTACAATACCTGTGCTTGTTGATTTTACCGTTACCGTTCTTGACGCTGTTGCCGAGCAATTGTTGGCATTTGTTACAGTAACGGTATAAGTAGTTGCTGAAGTTGGTGAAACAGAAACCGTTGCATTGCTGCCCAATGAATTGCTCCAGGTGTATGCTGTTCCTCCGCTTGCTGTGAGCGATGCGCTTGAACCGTTGCAAATACTTACAGTAACTGGCGTAATAGCGGCACTTGGTGCAGCAACTTGTGTTACACTTATTGGCGATGAAACTGCCGTGCAATTGTTGCCATCAGTTACCGTAACGCGATAGCTGCCCGCAGCAGTAACAACTATACTTTGCGTGATTGCATTGTTACTCCACAAATAACTGTAACCCGCTAATGCGCTTATAGTAACGCTTTGCGTAGGGCAAAGCGCTGTTGAACCACTTGCATTTATTGTTGCCAATGGCGCAGCAAATACAGTCATGGTAATGGTATTGCTTGTGTCAGCCAATGGAAACACACAAGCCGCATTCGATGTCATTATACAAGTAACCGCATCATTGTTGTTTAAGGTGGATAATGATAATGTAGCTGAATTTGTTCCTGTTGGTGTTCCATTTACGCGCCACTGATATATCGGGGCTGTGCCGCCATTGGTTGGTGTGGCAGTAAATGTAACTGTGCTTCCTGCACAAACTGCATTGCTTGGTGAAACTGCAATAGTTACCTGCGGTGCATTATTTCCTGCTACTGTTACATTTATTGTGTTTGAAATATTACTACATCCACCGCTGTTGGTAACGGCAACTGTGTATGCTCCCGTTTCTTTAGCTGCAAAAGTTACTGATGTCGCTCCCGAAATATTCGCTCCATCTTTTCTCCATTGATAAGTATCACCAACAGACGAAGATGCCGTTAAAACAACGCTGTCGGTTGGGCAAATAGTAGTGGGGCTGCCGGAGGTAATCGTTGCCGTTGGCGATGGTGAGCAAGGATCAACAATTACAATCAGTTTAAATAAAGGTCCCCAAGTGCCGTCTAAACCTTTTGTGCGCACACACAACACATGTAAATCGGTAGTCAGTGCATTTGTTGCAGCAGAAGATATAGCTGTCTCAATTGCGCTGTTAAAATTGCCGTCTGCCGCTACCAATGGAAAACCATTGCCCAAACCCGGGTCAGTATCAAAAAAGTATTCTCCCGATATTACTTTTAAATCGGCAGTAAATACATTGTCCACATTCACAATCAATTTAAACAGAGGTCCCCATGTTCCATCCTGACCTATAAAACGAGCGCATAAAGTATGTAAACCCACGGCAGGCGCATTTACGCCCGATTTCAACGCAGCTTCAATAGCGTTGTCGTAATTACCATCGGCAGCAATCAAAGGAATGCCATTGCCTGCACCGGGGTCGGTATCGAAGAAATATTCTCCTGCGGTAATTTTTATATCTGCCGTAAAAGCTCCGTCAACATTGAAGACGGCATTGAACAACGGACCCCAAACACCATCTAAACCTTTAAAGCGAACGCCTAAAGTATGCAAGCCTGCGGCAGGTGCATTGATACCCGAATTGAGCGCAGCTTCAATAGCGCTATCGTAATTGCCGTCAAAAGCAATCAATGCCGTATTGTTGCCTGCGCCATTATCTGTGTCAATAAAATATTCTCCTGTTACCACACGGATGTCGGCTGTAAAGGCAGCATCGTTGCTTACAACTGCTTTGAACAGCGCCCCCCAAGTGCCGTCTGTTCCCATCACGCGCACGTTCAGCAGGTTCAAGCCGTTTAATGGTGCGCTGATGCCCGAAGCAATCACAGCTTCAATGGCATCACCCAAATTACCGTCAGCAGCAGTTAATGCAGCACCGTTGCCCGCGCCAGGGTCAACAGTTCCCCAGAAATACTCTGCCTGTATTGTTTTCGGGTTGTAGTTCTGTGCTTTCAGTTCGGTTTGGAACATACACACACAGCAAATTATGTATATAAATAGTTTATTCATCAGGCTCAAGTTTAAATGCCGTTTAAATCAGTAAATACAAAAAATAAAGAGACAGGTGAGGCGCGTCAAACTAACGGTCGTGCCCTTCTGCTTTGATGTTGATAGTGCCGCCTTGCAATACTCTTCTCGGGGCTTCTAACCAATGCACTTTTGCAGAGCCTGCCGTGCCCGATGTGCGAAAGTTTGTAGTAATGTTATACGAGCCGCCACATGCGCCTATATCATTGCGCGTTAAATCCAAATCGGTAAAAACAGGGTCAGGGTGACCGTTGTTAATATTGCCTGTTACGCAACCATCAGCAGTAACCGTATAAATTATTGAAGCGAAACCCGCGTTAGTGGCATCATAAGGAGCATTGCCTTCATTCAGCAAAGACGAAGGAATACCGCTTGCAATGTTGTAGCTGATTTGAGGACTGCCGCTGACAGAAAGCCCGTAACGTGAATTAGTAGTGGGCTGTGTGGTATTATATAAAATCAGATTGTTGAAAATATTGTTGCGATTGCCAAGGGATCCTGAACTGATACCGTAAAATTTCAAACTGGTACTAATACCTGACCCTACTGCAAACCGAAGTGTATTGTTTACAATATTATTGTATTCGTTGGCATTTGTTCCCGATCTACTTCCCGACACGTTAATTAATATATAAGAGGTACTGCTGCTGGGAGATGCAGCCGTTGAATAGACGTAATTATTCGATATATTGAAGAACTGCGTATTGTTGTTCCAGTTAATCCCTCTGATAGCTGTTGTTCCTGCACTTATAGTTATGTAGTTCCCTACAACAGGCATAGTGTCTGAGCTGGCGATATCATTTGCAATTGAAATTCCATTCAAAGGCGTATTAATTGTATTGCCCAAACATTTTCCTCTTCTGAACGAGATAGAATAATCGTTGGTAGAAGTAGTAACCGTATTATTGGCAATGACAGCATTTATTCTCTGACCCAAAGAAATGATTCCGTCCTCAATCAGGCTGTTTACAATGCTTACATTTATGGCATTGGTGGAGGTAGCCGCAGAGATGTCTCCTGTAGTAATCCACAATCCGTCAAGCACTACATGCGCACCCGCAGGCAGGTTGGTATTAATGGTTATAGTGCCTTGCAATTTGTATCTGCCACCGTTGGTTGCCGTAAGAATTTGCACCTCTTTGTTTATGGTAAGGTTTTCGATATAAGGCGCATTGCCTGCTTTGGGGGCAACCAATATTCTGTCGCCTGCGGAGGCTGCGGTGATAGCATCAGAAATATTCGGATAAGCTCCGCCTCCGCCAAATTCTTTTACAAATAAATCGGCAGCAAAAATGTTTGCCGACA
Organism: uncultured Chitinophagaceae bacterium; assembly: GCA_964605875.1. Lineage (GTDB taxonomy): Bacteria > Bacteroidota > Bacteroidia > Chitinophagales > LD1 > UBA7692. The sequence goes on along the minus strand of CAZSEG010000027.1, from coordinate 13,496 downwards.
GAAACGATAACACACATACAAAGATTGTTTTCATACTTTTTGTTTTTAAGTTATTGATGACTCTTTAATTTTTCGGAAGCAAAGTTAGTTTCTCAACCATAGCAATCCGTCCAACTTTTTCGGGAAAATCGGAATTCAAAATTTGCTAAATGAAGCGGGCAATGAAGCAATTGTGCGCAATACCTTTATTTATGCGCTTCATTTTAAATAAGCCTTACACAATGCGCAAACAAGATAATCTGCTACACCTGATAAAAACTTTATCTGCCAGCGAAAAGCGATACTTCAAGCTTTTCTGCAAAACACAAACAGAAGGCAAAAGATATTTGAACCTGTTTAATGCTTTAGAAAAAACAGCTATTTACGATGCAAAGCTTATTGCCGAAAAACTTAAAACCACACCTGCTGCTTTAGCCAACGACAAAGAATATTTACAGGAAGTGCTGTTTCGCAACCTGCGGCTGTTTCACGAAAATTCATCGCTTGAAACTAAGCTGCAAAATGATTTTATGAACATGCACCTGCTGCATCAAAAAGGGCTGGTTCAGTATGCAGAAATCTTAGCTAAAAAGCTGTTGGAAAAAGCGGTGAAAAACGAGCTGTATTTAATAGCTGCTAATACCACGCGAATACTTTCGTTTATATACAAAGACCTTCGACAGTTTGATAAGGTAAAAGCCATCAATCTTCAGGAAATGGAGTTACTGGAAACAGTTACCGAATATTCTGCAATGATCCATTTGAGGGACAGGCTGATGGAACCTGTTTTTACACGACAAGGATTTTCGGGCGTAACAGACATAGAAGAACATGAACTGTTTAACAAAGATGAAAGCAAAATAAAAAGCAATCGTGCCCGCTTATGTCAAAATGAACTCAAAATATTTTATTACCAATATGTAAAACCCGACATACAAAAAGCATTGAAATATTCCGTCAACCAGTTTAAGCTGTTTCAAAAAACGCCTTCTTTAAAAAATATTATTCCTTCGGCATACTTTAATATACAGGCAAAACTGAGCATGCTGCATTATGAAACCGGAAAAAATAAAGAAGCCTTTTTTTATGTAAATCATTTGCTGTCCGCCACCGAAAAAAACGAAGCAAACCTTTCCGAAAAAATAATCACGTATCAAAGCAATTATGCAAAGTCACTGAAAATGACACTATTGACGCTTACGCATCAATTTAAAGAAGCAGCAGTATTCGGTAAGCAGATTTACAATATGAAGGATAAGCTATCGCCTGATGAGAAAAGCACCTTGTTGTTTGACTATGCTTTGGCGCTTTTTCATACCAACAATTATGACAACTGCCACGAACAATTACAAGAGCTTATCAGCTTGAATACTAAAGAGCGGATAGACATACAATTGAATGCACGCCTGCTTTTTATCATGCTGCAATTTCAGTTAAAGAATTACAGCATTGTTGCATATCAGGTAAAAAATATGCGCGCATGGAAAAAGCGAACCAAAGCCAATGCTGACGGTGCTGATGCTTTTTTATCATGGTTAGATAAGCTTGGCAAAAGCGATGCAAAAAATAAGATTGCCGAAACTTTTGCTGCATTCAGAGAAGAGCTTAAAACTGATTCTCTGAAAGATCTCAACAAAGAATTAGCATTGGATGTTTGGATCCTTAAAAACAGTAAAACTTCCGATAGGCAAAAAACGTAGAATGCAGGTTAACCTCAGCAATTAACGGTATCAATTGTTACTGCACTATAAACGTCAGCCCTTCGCCAAAGGCATCAATCTTCAATGTTTTTCCTTTTTCCAATTCACCCGCAAGAATTTTTTTGCTCAGCACATTCACGATTTCTTTTTGAATGAAACGCTTCAACGGACGCGCTCCGTATTGCGCATCAAAGCCTTCTTCACCAAGATAGTCCAGTGCATCGTTGGTGATTTCAAGAGTGATTTCTTTTTGAACCAACATTTCGCGCAGGTGCGTTAATTGCAATTCCACAATCTGCCTGATTTGTTTGCGCATCAGCGGACGGAACATCACAATCTCATCAATACGATTCAGAAATTCAGGGCGCACGGTTTGCTTCAATCGTTCCAGCACTTCCAGCTTTGTTGTTTCCACAACGGTTGCAACATCTTTGGTTTCGTCAAGCCCGTCAAAGTTCGATTGAATAATATCGCTGCCGATGTTTGAAGTCATAATGATGATGGTATTTTTGAAGTTCACCGTTCTGCCTTTGTTGTCGGTTAATCTTCCATCATCCAAAACCTGCAATAAAATATTGAACACATCGGGATGTGCCTTTTCGATTTCATCAAACAGGATTACGCTGTAAGGTTTCCTGCGTACTGCTTCGGTCAGTTGTCCGCCTTCATCATAACCAACATAGCCCGGGGGCGAACCCACCAAGCGGCTCACGCTGTGTTTCTCTTGATATTCGCTCATGTCAATGCGCACCATTGCGGTATCGTCATTAAACAATACTTCGCTCAATGCTTTGCTCAACTCTGTTTTACCAACGCCCGTTGTGCCGAGAAATAAAAACGAACCAATCGGCTTGTACTCGTCCTGCAAACCCGCGCGGCTTCTGCGAATCGCATCGCTCACGGCAATAATCGCTTCGTCCTGACCTTTCACGCGCTCGCGCAATTTATCTTCGAGATGAAGCAGCTTTTCTTTTTCGCCTTCCAACATTCTTGTAACAGGAATGCCCGTCCACTTGCTCACAATCGCAGCAATATCTTCCGCATCCACTTCTTCTTTCAGCATCCTGTTGTCGGGTGAAATTGCCGCTAATTGTTGCTCGAAATTTTTGATGGCAACTTCGGCTTCTTTCACTTTGCCGTAGCGGATTTCAGCAACTTTTCCGTAGTTGCCTTCGCGCTCGGCTTGCTCGGCTTCCAGCTTGTAGTTTTCTATTTTTCGTTTTTCATCCTGAATTTTTTCAACCACTTCTTTTTCGCCTTGCCATTTTGCTTTCAGCTCGTTGCGTTGCTGTTGCAAATTCGCCAATTCATTTTTCAATTCGCTTAATTTCTTCTCGTCATTTTCGCGTTTGATGGCTTCGGTTTCAATTTCAATCTGCATGATTCTACGCTCGATTTCATCCAATGCCTCAGGCAAAGAATCCATTTCCAAACGCAATTTTGCTGCGGCTTCGTCAATCAAGTCAATGGCTTTATCGGGCAAAAATCTGTCGCTGATATACCTGCTCGAAAGTGATACGGATGCAATGATGGCATCATCTTTTATTTTCACTTTGTGATGCGTTTCGTAACGTTCTTTCAAGCCGCGCAAAATTGAAATCGCATCTTCGATGGAAGGCTCATCAATCATCACTTTTTGAAAGCGTCTTTCCAATGCTTTATCCTTCTCAAAATATTTTTGGTATTCATTTAAAGTGGTTGCACCAACTGCGCGCAATTCGCCACGCGCCAATTCGGGCTTGATGATGTTGGCTGCATCCATTGCGCCTTCGGTTGCGCCCGCGCCAACAAGCGTATGAATTTCATCAATGAAAAGAATGATGCGCCCCGCGCTTTCCTTCACTTCTTTCACCACAGCTTTCAATCTTTCTTCAAAATCACCGCGATATTTTGCACCCGCCATCAGCGCGCCTAAATCAAGGGCATAAATGGTTTTGTTCTTTAAGTTTTCAGGAACATCGCCTTTGATAATTCTGTGTGCAATACCTTCCGCAATAGCGGTTTTACCAACGCCCGGCTCGCCCACCAGCAATGGATTATTTTTCGTTTTGCGCGAAAGAATGTGCATCACCCTGCGTATTTCTTCATCGCGTCCGATTACGGGGTCGAGCTTGCCTGTACGCGCACGTTCATTCAGATTGATGGCGAATTTTTCGAGCGAATTATATTTTGCATCACTGTCCTGCGAAGTAACCTTTGAGCCTTTGCGCAACTCTTCAATCGCCTTCCGCAATTTCTTTTCATCCAAGCCGACATCTTTCAGAATTTTGTTTGCATCATCTTTTGTAGTAAGCATTGCAAGCAGCAAATGTTCGAGCGCAACATAGCTGTCGCCCATTTCTTTCATCACTTTATTCGCCTGCAATATCATCTGGCTAAAGCCCTGCGATGGTGTAAGATTTTGGTTGCCGCCACTCACTTTCGGCAGCGCATTTAATTTCTCTTCCGCCTTGCCGAGCAGGATGTTTTTGTTCACTCCCGCTTTCTCTAAAATATATGGAAGCGCATCTTCATCTGCATCTAACATTCCTTTCAGAAAGTGCAGTGTATCTAATTGCGGGTGCGCATTATCGAATGCGATTTGCTGTGCATTGCTTAATGCTTCAAGCGCTTTTACGGTGAAATTGTTTGCATTCATAAGTTCAAAATTATTCGTTTAAAAATCAGGAACTGATTATCAATTTCCGCTCCAAAGCAACGCAATCGGAAGAAAAGGCAGAATGATTAAAGTCAGGAGGAAAATGTGGCGGGGAATTTGGGGGCGGATTGTCATTTTTGCAGTTGGGAATAGATTATGGAAAAGGTTTAATGTTTCTCCAACCGCTCCCTCACCCATTTCTTCTTGCTGAACATTCTCACTTTTATTTTCAGAAAAAGATTCGGTAAAAAACGTTTCAGCAGGTTCACCCACACTGCCTGAAACGGATGAAAAATATAGAACCTTCCCGCGCCTGATTGCTCAAGAATTTTATTGGCAACAATTTCGGGACTGATGGCAATTGAATCCGCTTTTTTCTTACCGATTGCAGTTGCGTGTTCGGGTCCCCTATTATGTTGCATGATGTTGCTTTTGAAAAAAGTCGGCAGCACCACACTTACATGAACGCCAAACGGAGCTAATTCTACATAGATAGATTCGGCATGAGAAATAACCGCAGCTTTGGTAACGTTATACATGCTCATGTTGGGCATGTTGGCAATTCCCGCCATGCTTGCCACATTGATAATAGTCCCGCTTCGTTGCTTTTTCATCGAAGGAACAAAAAGATGCGAACCGTAAATAACACTCATAAGATTGATGCCTGTTATCCAGTCCCAATTATCTAAACTGTATTCTTCAAACAAGCCGCCATCGCCTACTGCTGCATTATTTATCAGCAAATCAAGTCCTCCGTTATTGGCAAGAAAATCTGTTGCTGCTGCTTCATATTGCGCACGCTTCGATACATCAAAAACATAATTGAATGCTTTGCCTCCTAAAGTTTCGATTTCTTTTTTTGTTGCTTCTAACGGAGTAGGATTGATGTCTGTTATGCCAATCGTCCAGCCTTCTTTTGCCAACAATAATGCAATTGATTTTCCTAAGCCCGAACCCGCGCCTGTAATGAATGCGCGTTTTGAAGGATATTTTTTTGATAGTTGATACATTGGTGAATGTTAATTGGATAAAGCATTCTTAGAAGGTGATAGAAAATCACCTTACTTTTTCTTTTTGAAGCAAGCTGTCAGTTCCGCAGGTTCTTGTGGCAGGAATTTTTTCTTTACCGACTGCATTGCTGCCTGCACATCACTGCACGGATTACCCGTTTTAAAATAGTGTTTCACAAATGCGCGATTCCACAACGCAAAAGCATCGTTGGGATAAAGGCGCAGGTAATTGTCCCAAGATTCAAGGCAACGGTTTAAATAATTTTTATCGTTGTTGGCGATGGTAAAATACACCAAACCCAATTCCCACAAGGCATTTCTGTCTGTGCTGTTTGCTTTCAGCTTATCATCTACCGATTTGAATTTCAACAAAGCATCAGCAAATGAGTGATTGGAGAGATAAGCCATTGAAAGTAACTCTCCGGTTGGTTGTGGTTTTTCACCTTTACCAAAAGCATTTGTGAAAAGAGAAAAAAGAAAAAAGAAAATGATTGAACGCATAGAAAATATTGAATGCCAATGTTAAGATTTATGATTGACAAATTGAATTTATCGCTTTCATAGTAAGTTCTTAATCAAATAAAAAAGCCGCGCAGAAAATCTGCGCGGCTTTGATATAAAAATGAAGAAAAATTATTCGGCAATCATTTTGCCTTTGCCGATTACAACATTGTTTTGTTTCAGTTGATAAACATAAATTCCCGAGGCCATGTTGCTGCGCTCTACTTTCAGCACATTGCTTTCAGAAATTTGTTGCTGAATCAATCTGCCCGCCATGTCGCGCACCTCTAAGTAGATAGGTGCATCTGTTGCGCCTGCAATGCTGATGTTAGTGTAATCGCGTATTGGGTTTGGTGCAAGCGTGATGCTCACGTTGCCTTTGTTCAAATCGCCAATGCTTAATTCAATATCAATTGTGTTCACTGTTGTGTTGGTAACAATCGGTTCATTGAAATCGAAGTAAATCGAAGCAGTGTTTTTGATTTGAGCGCCTTGTGCAAGGTTTGGCAAAGCTTTAATTTTGTAACTAACAAAACCATGACTTTCGGCTTCGTTTGCATTGCTGTCCGGCAACATAATATTGCTGAACAGGAAACCGACAAATTCACCTTCTCTTTGAATATTCAGGTTGTGGCTTGCATCTTTAAATTCAAAGGTGCTCCAGTCTAAGTTGTTGCTCAATGTATCCAGTATCACAACGTTTACAGCAGGCGCAGTTCCGGTGTTTTGGAAGCGAATGGTATAAACCAAGTCCTGTCCGTTATTTGGAATGTTGCCTTCGGGCGAAACGTGCTTGTCGTTCGGGTCGTAAGAACCGACAACGGTTTGATGCGTAGTGTCAATGTTGTTCGTCAGATTTGCTTCGGTGCAGGAACCGTTGGTTGTAAATTCAGCAAAGCTGAAAATATGATTTCCCAAAGCCGTATTTACAGGAACATTCAATCTTGCCGTGAATGATTTGTAAGTTCCCGGAGCAAGGTTGGTAACATTCCATGTAACAAATGCAGAAGCATTATCAAAACTTGCTTGTGTTGGCGCGGCAGATTTGAAGGTTAAACCCGGCTCAAAATTGAACGTAAGCAAACCGCCTGTTGTTACACCATTCAGGTTGTAAACTTTTATGTTGTAAATAGCTGTAAAGCCCGGTGTAACGGTACTCAATGGAATTAGATCTACAGCTACATCACACTGACTTGCAGGCACAACAACTCCAAAGTTTTTACCACAATAAACTTGCCCTGCGGTTGTAGCAGCAACAGTATATGACACAGGCGATGAAGCATATCCTGTGTATGGAGCAGCAGGCGTGTAAGTGATAGTGTAAGTATCTGCAAGTTTGTTGAACACATAGTAACCATCGTTGTTGGTATAAACCGTTTGCGTTCCGATTTTTATAGGTTGCCCTGCAATGCCCGGCTCTCCCATATCTTTTGAACCGTTATTATTTACATCCACATATACAAAACCACACAACTGAACATTATTGTTTTTGAAACCGAAATTCAAGTTGCAAAGATTTTGATTCGCTGCAACTGTAACCGTGTAGCAAACGCCTTGATTTAGTGTTGAATTAGAATTGATTGGCACTGTTGAAACCCAACCCGTTCCGGTTGTAGCATTCGTAATGTAAACACAAATCTGATAAGTTCCTGCCGGTACATTTTTTTCCCAATTACCTGTAATTGAATCGCTGAACAAAGTAATTTGCTGACCGTTGCCACTGATAACAATGTAAGCGCGCAAACCGTTTTCCAAAGAATCTTTTATGCCATTGCCGTTTGCATCATTAAATACAACTCCGCAAAGTTTGGCAGAAGCAGGAGCAGTAACCACTTTGGTATAGGTGGCTGAACATCCCGTGCTGTCTGTAACTGTTACAACAAAAACTCCTCCGGCAGTGGCATTGATGATTTTAGTTGTTTGCGGAGGTGTTGTATTCCATGAATAAGTGTAGGGTGGCGTGCCTCCCGAAACAACTGCTTCCAAAATGATTTGATTATTCGGATTGGTGGACTGAACAACCGTTACAACCAGATTACAACCGCTATTGTTTCCAACTGTTACTACTTTGCAAACAGAATCTTTACAAGCGGGATTGTTTGGCTGATAAATTTTATGGCAAACTGTGTAAGTGCCCGGTTGTGTGTAAGAATGATTAGGACTAACCGATGTACTTGAACTACCATCGCCAAATGTCCAAGCATGACCTAAGTTTGAAATGCCTGTGTTGGATGGAAAGAAATAAACAACACTGCCGTTTGCAGTGCTGCTATCAATCCATTGGAAGCCCGCATTTAAGTTGCATACACTTGGATTTAAAGTAACACAAAAAGTATCAATACAATTACTTCCTGTGGCAGCAACAACGTGGCAAATCTGCAAGCCATTTATTGGCACATTGAATTTATGTTTAGGGTCGGCATTGGTAGAAAATACTGTTCCGTTTACAATCCATTGGTGCGAATAGCCCGCTAAGGTAGTTTGCGCAGGCTGAAACTTAACGGTATCGCCTGCAAGGATTTGGTAAGTAAACTGTGCCTGACCATTACAACCTGTTCCGAAATTGATTTGCTTGCAGATGGAATCGGCACAGTTGGCGTTATCAACTCTTGCCGTCAGACACACATTATGCAAGCCCGTAAGCCCGCTTGTTGCAATGGTGAAAGAACAATTCGCTCCGCTGCAGCTTCCTTTCAAAACGCCATCCACATACCAGTGATTGGTAACCGTGCTGCCCGCAGGGAAAAAGCTGTCGTTGGCGGTAACTACCAATGCACCGCCCCCTGTCAAGTTATGATTGAAATTCGCTTTCAGGTTGCAGGGCGGTTGCGATTGCTGAATAAGAACATTTTTACATTCCGTTTTGTAGCAACCTAAGTTGTCCATCACTTTCAGACATACATTGTATGTGCCTGCTGTTTGATAAGTATAGGTCGGGTTTTGCTGCATGGAAGTATCGCCATTACCAAAAGTCCAGTAATATTTCAGTGGCGGATAATTGCTTGAATAGCTCGCATTGAAAGCAGCCGTCAAACCCGAAACAGTAAAATTCCAATTGCCCTGAATATAATTCGGGCAGTGGAAAATCACCTGCTTGCAAACGCTGTCGGTGCAAACGTTGATATTGTTGGCATCAGCCGCAGTAATTTTCAGGCACACATTGTATGTGCCGGGTGCGGTATAGTTTTTTGTCGGGTTTTGCTGAGTGCTTGTTGTGCCATCGCCAAAATCCCAAGCCCAGCTTTTTACACTGTAGCCCGAAAGTGCAGCAGAAGAATCAAAAAAGGTGAACACTCCGTTGGGATTTGTTCCCCAGTAAAAATCGGCATGACAGGCTGTTTGCGCCTTTGCCGAAAATGCCGATGCGGCTATCAAACAGCAGGCAATCAAGAATTGGTTAAACTTTTTCATAACAAATTATTTTTGATGAATAATTATTTGCAAGGCAGATGCTTTTGCCGGTACGAATGTACGATGAGGAAACAGAAAAAGTGAAAGTGATTATTTGAAATCTTACGCACTCAACAGAAATTTCATAGGTTTTAAATCTATATTATTTAAAAAAATAAATGGATTTCCTGAAAGAGTTTGGTAAGGAATAATCTTACGCATCTAACAAACAATTCATGCAGCTTTTTAAGGAATGATAAGAACTGTGCGTGTTATGGAGATTCGGGTTTGTGTTAGAAATGATGGAACGATTTGCTTCTTCTTCTTCTCCGTTTACATTTGCGCCCTCATTTATGGAAATAAGTATTCGCAGAGCGGTTAAAGAAGATATTTCGGCAATGTTCAGATTAGTAAAAGAGCTTGCCGAGTTTGAGCGCGCGCCCGAAGCAGTTGTAAATACAGAGCAAATGTTGTTGGAAGACGGCTTTGGCGCAGATGCAATTTACAAGGCTTTTGTTGCAGACGCGGATGGCGCAATTGTAGGAATGGCTTTGTATTACACGGCTTATTCCACATGGAAAGGAAAAATATTTTTCTTGGACGATATTGTTGTAACAGAGCAGTTCCGCGGATTCGGAGTCGGTAAAAAACTGATTGATAATGTGCTTAATGAGGCGCACCGGGCGGGTGCAAACCAAATTCGCTGGCAGGTGTTAGAGTGGAATACTCCTGCAATTGAGTTCTACAAAAAAGTTGGCATGGAGCTTGACCCCGAATGGATAAATTGCAGAATGAGCAAAGAGGAAATAAGCAACTATGTTGAAAATTTGAAAATGAAAAAATAAAAACCAAGAGCCAAGATTTTAGAGCCAAGACAATTGTGTTTCTTGATTCTTGGCTCTTGGTTCTAACAATCAATCAAAAATAATCAATCAAAAAAGTGAACGTTTACAAATTCGGAGGAGCATCGGTGAAAGATGCAGCGGCAGTTAGAAATGTGGTGCAGATTTTAAAAGAGAATAAAGGCAACGAAAAGGTAGTTGTAATCTCTGCGATGGGTAAAACCACTAATGATTTGGAGGCTGTTATCAATGCCTATTATGCAGGTAACGAAGAATGGAGCAGCTTGTTAGATACGGTATTCAACAAACACGAACCTATTATCAATGATTTATTCGGCAGTGATGGAGATTCAGCTAAGCAGGCGGTAAGAAATATTATTGAGAAAACACGTGAATTCTTAAATCAGAATCACTCGCGCCATTACAATTTTATTTACGACCAGGTGGTAAGCATTGGCGAATATATTTCTACCACTATCGTTAGTCATTTTGCAAATAAGGAAGGCGCAACTAACACTTTATTAGATGCCAAAGAATGTGTATTCACAGACAACGCATATACAGAAGGCAGAATTGACTGGCGCAAAACAGAAAAGGCAATTCCCGAAAAGGTATTGCCTTTAACCAAAACAGGTTTTGTAATCACTCAGGGTTTTGTAGGATGCACCCCCGAAGACTTTACCACCACGCTTGGTCGCGAAGGCTCGGATTATACCGCAGCAATTTTTTCTTATGCCCTGAATGCCGAGCGCATGACCGTATGGAAAGACGTAGAAGGCATTATGAATGCCGACCCAAAGGAATTTCCCGAAGCGCAATTCATCAGTGAATTAAGTTATCACGAAGCTATTGAAATGACCTACTATGGCGCAAGTGTCATTCACCCGAAAACGATTAAACCCATTCAGAATAAAAACATTCCGTTGGAAGTGCGTTCGTTTGTAAATTCTGCAAAGCGCGGCTCTGTTATCAGCGCAAATGCCAACACAAATTTTCTTCCTCCCGTTATCATCAAAAAGAAAACACAAGTGCTGCTTTCTTTCACCGTAAAAGATTTTTCATTTATTGCCGAAGACCATTTGAGCTTGCTCTTTACCAAGTTTGCCGAACACCGCTTGCGCGTAAACATGATGCAAAATCAGGCAATCAGTTTTAGTGTTGTGGTGGACTTTAAACGCGAAAAAATTGACAATGTAATTGAAGAGTTGAGCAATGATTTTTCTATTACAAAAATTGAAAATCTTACGCTGCTTACCATTCGTCATTTTAATGACAGCATCGTAAATAAACTAACAAGCGGAAAAGATATTCTGCTCAGACAATTGTCAAGAACAACTTTGCAAGTTTTGATGCGTGATTAACTTGGTCTGACCTTGGTCAGACTGAGAATTAAATACTTATTGTGAATGGACGATGGCTATTTAATTCCCCTCTTGAAAAGGCGGCTATTCAATAATCAATTTCGCATCAATGCTTCACCATTTTCACCCTCTTCAAACTGTTACCTGAAAGCAAACCAACCTCAGCAAGGTAAAACCCATTAGTTAATGAAGCAGGAACAGAAACAGGCACACCGCTAACTACATCATAAGTTTCAAACACCATCCTCCCCGAAACATCATAAAGCCTCAGCGAAGCCACATCCGGCTTATCAATACAAACCTGCTCACTAAACGGATTAGGATAGATTTTATAATCAACATTCAATTCATCAATCCCAGAAAATACATTAGTGCTACAACGCTGGCATTGATTTTCGTTAGGATAAAAATTGTAGATTGATTTTCCATTGGATTGAAAACATTTCAAAAGTATGCTCCTACCCTCAAAATCATTTGTGAAAGTACCTACTCCAAAATCTGTACCAACACCCTCTATAAATTTCCTATAAAAAAAGCCGGATGGCAGAATAACTCTTTTGTGATACAAACCATCATTCAGCAGCACCGAATCCACCGAATCAACAAAATCATGTTGTATAAATTCC
>CAZSEG010000027.1:0-1439 GCA_964605875.1 uncultured Chitinophagaceae bacterium | reverse complement strand
AAGTGTGTCGCCTTTTTGCTGTTTAAAATCAATTAGCTTACGTTCCGTATTTTGTTGTCCGTACATTCTTCCATAAAGAATTTGGGTTGCAGTATCTTGTCGCAGAAATGGAAAATCCAAGAGAGATATATCTCCGTTTCCATCTTGTCCGCAATAATAATTATTGCAAAATTTAGCCTTTAGATGAGCATATTTTAAGTTATCTATTACTGTATCTCCATAATAGTAAATCATGCTTTTGGTTCTTTCACAATACAATGGCACATTGGTTGTGGAGGGATTTTCATTCACCTCAACAATCCAATAGCTCGAAGCATCAAAAGGAATCGGGATATAAGACTGTGCTTTCAGTCCAAAATTAAGTAGCAAGACAAAGAAGAATGCAGCGAAGAAATTTTTCATGGAATCAATTTTAAAAACCCATGCTGCAAAATGCAGATAACCAAAAGTACCTAAATTATTTCCAAAAGAAGATTGTTGTCTTCTGCTATCAACAAATTCGGCTGTTTCCTCCGCGCGCTCCCCGCCTCTGCGTGAAACCTGAAATCTCGGCTGTTCTCACCTACAAATCCAGCAACAACTCCACAGGGTCTGCACCCAACAAAAGTTTATGCGGATTTTCTAAGTAATCCTTCACGGCAACTAAAAAGCTAACCGATTCTTTACCGTCAATAATGCGGTGGTCGTAGCTCAAAGCAACATACATCATCGGGCGAATTACAATCTGTCCGTCAACAACCACAGGACGGTCTTGCACCTTGTGCATACCCAAAATTGCAGATTGCGGAGGATTGATAATTGGCGTGCTCATTAACGAGCCAAACACACCGCCATTTGAAATGGTAAATGTTCCTCCTGTCATTTCTTCCATGGTCAGTAAACCATCGCGACCTTTTATGGCAAGCTCCTTTACTTTCTTTTCAATACCTGCAAGCGACAATGATTCTGCATTGCGAATCACAGGAACCACCAAACCTTTTGGCGTGGAAACAGCAATCGAAATATCCACGTAATCATGGTAAACTAAATTACCATCTTCAATATAGGCATTCACGGCAGGGAACTTTTCCAAAGCAAGACAAACTGCTTTTGAAAAAAAGCTCATCATGCCCAAACCAACTTCATTTTTCTTTTTGAAAACCTCACCGTATTGCGCACGGATTTTGTTGATAGCCGTCATGTCCACCTCATTAAAAGTGGTAAGCATCGCAGTGCTGTTTTTGGCATACACCAAACGTTCGCTGATGGTTTTGCGCACGCGGCTCATCTTCTCCACTTTTTCAGTTCGGCTGAACGCCTCGCGCTGCGGAATGTTCGCCTTGTTGCGCACCGCCTGTATAGCATCTTCTTTGGTGATTCTTCCGCCAACTCCACTCGCTTTCACATCAGCCGTTTTCACACCGCCTTCATCCAATATTTTTTTAGCAGCAGGCGATGGA
>CAZSEG010000026.1:25577-26439 GCA_964605875.1 uncultured Chitinophagaceae bacterium | reverse complement strand
TGAACAAGTGTAGGCAGTCGCAATACCTGTCCGAAAGCCGTGTTGGCTGTCAGAACGATAAACAAGAATGATATTGCGATTAGTCTTTTCACGCTGTAAAGGTAAAAAATATTTGTCGTTTTATTTTTTAGGGATTGTCCTGCCGTTAAAATATATCTTGAAATATGCCCAAAAAGGAAACAGGCATACTATTCCACTACCTCGCCCTGCAAATCAAACTCTGATGCCGAAATGATTTTCACATTTGCAAAATCACCAATGCGCACGTAGTTTTTTGAAGCATCAACCAACACTTCGTTGTCCACTTCGGGGCTGTCAAATTCTGTGCGCCCGATGAAGTGATTGCCTTCTTTTCTGTCGAATAAAACTTTAAATGTCTTGCCGATTTTTTGTTGGTTCAACTCGGCTGAGATTCCTTCCTGCACAGCCATCAGTTCGGCAGCGCGTTCCTCTTTTACTTCCTGCGGAATATTATCTTCCAAGCCATGCGCACGGGTGCTTTCCTCATGCGAATAAGTGAAAACTCCAAGCCTTTCAAATCGCATTTGTTCGATAAAGTTTTTCAGGTTATCAAAGTCCTGTTCCGTTTCATTCGGATAACCTACCAACATGGTGGTGCGCAATGCAATGTTGGGAATTTTGGTGCGAACGGCTTCAATCAGTTTTTGCGTTTCGGCATTGGTGATGTTTCTGCGCATGGCTGAAAGAATGTTGTCGCTGGCGTGTTGCAGCGGCATATCCAGATAGTTGCACACTTTTTCGTTTTCGGCAATGGCATCAATAATTTCCATCGGGAATTGAGCAGGGTAGGCATAGTGCAGACGAATCCATTCAATGCCTTCCACTTTATTCAGTTCAGCTA
>CAZSEG010000026.1:24862-25567 GCA_964605875.1 uncultured Chitinophagaceae bacterium | reverse complement strand
AAGTAAGTTCCTGCGCAATCAGCATGATTTCTTTTACGCCTTTTGCCGCCAATTTTTTGGCTTCGTCCACCACTTCTTCAATAGTTTTTGAAATGTGTTTGCCGCGCATCAAAGGGATGGCGCAAAACGAACAGGTGCGGTTGCAGCCTTCGGATATTTTCAAAAAAGCATAATGCGAAGGCGTGGTAAGCAGTCGTTCACCAATCAGTTCGTGCTTGTAATTTACTTTTAAAGTCTTTAGCAGACGGGGCAATTCATTAGTACCGAAATAGGCATCCACTTCGGGAATTTCTGTTTCAAGCGAATCTTTATATCGTGCGCTCAAACAACCCGTTACATACAGCTTTTCAATCTTGCCCGCGTTTTTGGCATCGGCATATTCTAAAATGGTGTTGATGCTTTCTTCTTTGGCGCGGTCAATAAATCCGCAAGTGTTCACGATTACAATGTTGCGGTCTTTGCTCCACGAATCATGTGCCACATCATAACCGCTATGCTTCATCTGCGACATCAGCACTTCACTGTCCACCAGATTCTTCGAGCAGCCAAGCGTGATGACAGATACCTTATTTTGTTTGAGTGTTTTGGTTTTCATGTTTAAAAAATGATTACGCAGATTAAGTGATTACAAGGATGCACTGAAGTGATGATTGCACAAGTGATGATTACGCAGATTAAAGGATTATATTGATTGAATACAAGGTG
>CAZSEG010000026.1:4522-24852 GCA_964605875.1 uncultured Chitinophagaceae bacterium | reverse complement strand
ATAGAATTTAGCATTTGTAATATTTTATTCTAATGGAGTGGTATTGGACACGCGCTTTACAACACAACTTACATTGCCGAAGTTGATGAGTAAGCCGCGTTGATTTACGGATGCTTTGAGGTAAGCTACCATTTGATTTGCAAATAATTTTGGCATATAACCTTCCACTGCTTTCAGTTCAAGAATCAATTCATTTTCTATAAATAAATCACAACGAAAACTGCCTATTTTTTGATTTTCAAAATATACCGTGAATGTTCTTTCGCTTTCATATTTTATTCCGTGTTTTTCCAATAAAATAACAAGTGCATTGTGATAAACCCGCTCAGGAAATCCAGTACCAAGTTTGCTATGAACCTCAAAACAAAGACCAATAATTTTTCGCGTTAATTCATCCTCAATCTTTTCCTCCATAAATAATTTATCCAATCAAACCAATCAAAAAAATCCGTGTAATCCCTTAATCTGCGTAATCATCACTTCAGTGTAATCCTCATTTCTTAAACAACGATTCAACAAACAACTTCTTATTAAAAACCTGCAACTTATCAATCGCCTCACCCACGCCAATGTAACGAACAGGAATTTTGAACTGGTCGGTAATGCCAAGCACCACACCGCCTTTTGCAGTGCCATCTAACTTAGTGATTGCAATTGCCGTAACCTGAGTTGCTGCGGTGAATTGCTTTGCCTGCTCAATGGCATTTTGCCCTGTGGAGCCATCTAACACCAACAACACTTCATGTGGCGCATCGGGTACAACCTTTTGCATCACGCGCCTGATTTTTGAAAGCTCGTTCATTAAGTCCACGCGGTTGTGCAAGCGACCTGCCGTGTCAATAATTATTACATCGGCATTGTCGGCAACGCCTTTCTCTAAAGTTGTAAATGCCACCGAAGCTGGGTCTGCGCCCATTTGCGATTTTACAATGTCCACACCCGAGCGTTTTGCCCACACGTCTAACTGCTCAATGGCTGCCGCGCGAAAAGTATCGGCTGCGCCCAGCAAAACTTTTTTTCCTGCGGTTTTAAGTTGATGCGAAAGTTTGCCGATGGTTGTTGTTTTGCCCGCACCGTTCACGCCCACAACCATAATTATGTATGGTTTTTTATCGGCAGGTGTATCAAAGTTTTCTGCATCAATATTGTTGCTTTCGGCAAGCAGCGCAACAATTTCATCACGAATCAAAGCGTGCATTTCATCTTCTGATGAAAATTTATCGGTGGCTGCGCGGGCTTCAATTCTTTTTATCAGTTTTGAAGTGGTTGCCACACCCACATCTGATGCAATCAAGGCTTCTTCCAAGTTATCTAAAACCTCTTCATCAATTTTGCTTTTGCCTGTAAACGCTTTGGCAATACGCGCAAAGAAACCCTGCTTGGTTTTTTCCAAACCTTTGTCGAGGTCTTCCTTTTTTTCTTTGGTGAAAAAGCTGAACAATCCCATTTTGAATACTTGAATTTCTTTTTTGAATCGGCTGTTTTTCCCCTCTTGAGAGGGGCAGGGGTGTGTTAAACAAAAAAGCCTCTTTGCAGAGGCTTTAAAATTATTTGATGAAACTTAGTCTTTTTGAGCCAAGAACTCCTGCACTTTGTCTTTGTGAACGATTTTTTCCAAGAAACCGTAGGAAGAACTTGTTTTAGATTTTATCGCTTTGATAACTTTTACGTAGTCTTTTGAACCTACCTGCGCCTGACGGTCAGTTCTCGCGTTCTTTGAAACTTTAGCCATTGTTGAATTATTTTATTGTTTACTTAATTTCTTTGTGAATTGTGTGGCGTTTTAATATCGGATTGTATTTGCGCAATTCGATACGCTCGGTTGTGTTCTTACGGTTTTTGTAAGAAATATAACGGGAAGTTCCCGCCTGTCCGCTTTCTTTATGTTCGGTGCATTCCAAGATGATTTGAATGCGCGCGTCTTTTGATTTTTTTGCCATTGTTACTTTAATTTAAAGGTTTAGTTAGCTGCTGCTTCTTTTTTGTCTAAATCTTTTAAGTATTGAAAAATACCTTTTTTGTTGATGGTGCGCAACACCGAAGTGCAGATACGCAACTCAATCCACTCGCCTAACTCTGGCACAAAGAACTTCTTCTTGTGCAAATTGGGCAAAAATCTACGCTTTGTTTTGTGGTTAGAGTGCGAAACTTTGTTTCCGCTAACCGGGCGTTTTCCTGAAATATCACATACACGAGCCATTGCTGAAAAATTTGAGTGCGCGAAGGTGCAGCAAAAAATTGATTTATCCAAACAGCGGTTTGATTTTTATCCTGTTTAGTTCTACTAAATTTTCTCCAACGCCTTTTTTAAGTCCAAATCTTCGGATTGAAGCAGGTAAAGGTAGCCTTCGTTTTGCCAACGCTGCCTGCCGAAAAATGCTTTTATGCGGTTTTTAATTTTAGACTGATAAACTGCAATCTTTTGAACATCGGCTTTCATGCCTTGCTGTTTTGCAAATTCCAGATATTGCTGATACAATTTTTCATCAACCGAAAAATCTTGCGAAAACGCTTTCAAATCTTTGAATTTCTCAACTTCCGCCTGATACTGCGGATAATATTTGTAGGTAAATTCAGCAATAAAACTTGCGGCTTCGGCATACGCTATATTAAAATTTGTGCTGTCGAAAGGCACAAAAACATCGGGGCGAATACCGCCACCGCCATAAACAATTCTGCCTTTGGCAGTTTTAAAAATCAGCGAATCGGCTTGTGTTACGGAATCTTCTTTCAAAAGGCTACCGTCTTCATATCTTTTATAGTAAGCCTCATTGTAAGCCTGTTTGCCTTTGTCGTAAGGTTTTTGAATACATCTGCCGGATGGTGTGTAGTAGCGGGCAACCGTAAGCCGCAAAGCCGAGCCGTCACCCAGCTGATATTGCTCCTGCACCAAGCCTTTGCCAAACGTGCTTCTGCCGATAATTGTACCTCTGTCCCAATCCTGAATTGCGCCTGCAAGAATTTCGCTTGCCGATGCCGAACCTTGATCCACTAAAATAGTGAGCGCGCCTTTTTCAAACAAACCTTCGCGTGCGCCAATGTAATCTTGACGTTTGTAGGCATTTCCTTTCGTATAAACAATCAGCTTTTCGCCCGTTAAAAGTTCATCGGCAATTTCGGCTGCCGCGTTCAGATAGCCGCCACCGTTTTGGCGCACATCAACAATAAGTTTTTTCAGCCCTTGCTCATGCAATTTTTTCAGTCCTTTATTAAATTCTTCATGCGTGGTTGCGCTAAAACGGTTGATGCGGATGTAGCCCGTTTCATTATTCAACATAAATGCCGCATCCACGCTATACAAAGGAATTTTATTGCGAATGATGTTGTAGTTGTAAATTTTTCCGCCACCGTTGCGCATGATGCCGACTTTCACTTTCGTGCCTTTTGCCCCGCGCAATTTTTTCAGCACATCTTCATTTTTTATTTTGATGCCCGCAACTGTTGTGTCATTTATCAAAACAATTCTGTCGCCCGCTTTGATGCCTGCTTCTTCCGATGGTCCGCCCGAAATTGGCGATACAACAATGATGGTATCGTCCATAATGTGAAACTCGATTCCAACGCCTTCAAAGTTACCTTCGAGCGATTCGGTTTCTCTTGCTAAATCGGATACGGGAATGTAATTGGAGTGCGGGTCGAGCGAAGAAAGCATATCCTGAATAGCGTTTTCGTAAATCTTTTCGGTGTTCACCGTATCCACATATTTCAGCTTTACGAAAGTGAGAATATCATCAATTTTATCGTAACCCGATTTGATGAAAGGTGTCCTTTTTCCTTCATTAACCGAAGTGAGCATCAAGCCGAGCAACACGCCAAACACCAATATCAAAGCATAAATCATCGGCTGCCAAACGTTGATACGCTTAGATTTTATGCCATTCCTGTTGCTCTCTGATTCCATAAATATTTTTAAACCGCGCGAAGGTATATGTTTTGGTGCGTATTGCTTGCTGTTTAAGAAGTTGTTTATACTTTTTAGAATAACTTAATTAACAACATAGAAACATAGTTGATTACAATAAAGAGGGCGGCTATGTCCAAAACTTGTTTTGGCTATGTAAACTTTATTCTTTTTGATTGCACACAGAGTAAAGGAGTACACAGAGTGTTTGCTTACGCAAACAAATTTCTCGCAACTCGTAACACTATGTTTCTATGTGGTTTAATATTTCGTTTTAAAAATTCAAACACCTCTAAGCTATTTTTCGTCTTGCGATTTCGGTGGTTATCAATTTCAGTTCTCTGCTCATTTGTCCTTGTACCGAAGAATTTTCCTGTGCCCTGCGAATAAGATACGGAATTACATCTTTAACGGGACCATAAGGCAAATATTTTGTTGCATTAAAGCCTAAGCGAGCAAGGTTGAAAGTAATGTTATCGCCCATGCCGTAAAGTTGTGAAAACAAAACGTTCGGATGATTGAATGGAATGTTTTTTTGCTGCATCAATTTTATCGCCAACAGGTTGCTTGCCTCGCTTTGCGAAGCCACACAAAATGCAACATGATTGATGTTGTTCAAACACAATTCTACGGCTTCATCAAAATCTTTATCAACTGCTTTTTTATTCTTGTGAATGGGTGATTTGTAGCCCATGTCGGTTGCGCGTTTGTTTTCCTTTTCCATATACGCGCCACGCACCAATTTTGCGCCTAATACAAATCCTTTTTCGGATGCACGATTTAATTCTTTTTGAAGATAATTTAACCTGTCCCAGCGATACAACTGGAAAGTATTGAACACGACAGCCGATGCGGTATTGTATTGCGCCATCATGTTTTCTGTAAGCTCGTCTAAAGCATCCTGAATCCATGATTCTTCGGCATCCACATAGATTTGAACTTTGTGTTTGGAAGCAGCTTTACACAGTTGATGAAACCTGTTTTTTACCCTTTCAAATTCTTCTGCTTCGCGTTTAGAAAGTTCTTCTTTATTCTGAATTTTTTCAAATAATGCCAGTCTGCCGAAACCCGTTATTTTGATACAAACTACCTGCACAGATTTATTCTTTCCTGCAAATTCTATGGCTTCTAAATTGTGTTGAATGGTTTTGTCGAAATCATCTTCGCATTCTTTTAATTCAACACCATAATTCAGCATGGCGCCAACGCCTTTGTCGCTCAGTTTTTTGATTGTCTTTTTGCACTCATTAAAAGTTTCTCCGCCACAAAATTGTTCATAAACAGTAATGCGAAAAAGTGGTGTGATAGGCAGATGCAACTTCAATGCAATCTGCGCAAAAAATGTGCCTGCGCTTACCAATGAATTATTACCGATTAGCTTGAAAAGAGTTTGCGATTCTTTTAATTCACGGTCGTTTTTAGAAGCGTAAGCAGTTTGCGTATCCTCAAAAATATTTGATTGAATTGTCATCTTTCAGCACTTTTTTGTGATTGCAATAAAACTAAAAATGAAGCAATACAATTATGTTCCCGCTTGTTCGCTGTTGCTGCCGATTGCATTTTCTTCTTCGGGCATTACATCTTTTAATTTAGGAAGTTCGGTTGTGGAGTTGATACCGAAATAGTCTAAGAACAAAGGCGTTACCTTGTATAGAACAGGTTTGCCTGGTGATGTTTCAACCCTTCCTGCAATTTCAATCAGTTCCTTTTCCAATAATTTTTGGACAGAATAATCGCAATTCACACCGCGAATTTGCTCGCATTCTACTTTTGTAACAGGACCGCGATAAGCAATAATTGCAAGCGTTTCCAGTGCAGCAGTGGAGAGTTTCTTTTTCTCTTTCTGCCCGATTAAAATGCTCACTGTTTTGTGATATTCTGCTTTTGTAAAAAACTGGTAGCCTCCGCCAATTACGCGCAATTCAAAAGAAAAGAAATCAGGCTTGTATTTTTCGGCAATGTCCGAAAGTATCCTGTCAATAATCTGCTCGTCCATCACCTCGCCCGTAAGTTTGTTGATGCAAACGGAAATATCTTCTCTGCTCACAGCCGTTTCGGAACTGAAGATTAGAGATTCTATATGTTGGTGAAGATTTTCCATTTCGATGTGAAGATTTGGCAATTTGAAAATAGTAAGCCCATTTTCAAATTAAAATTATCCGTTTTCCAAAGCTGCCGCGCCACCCACAATTTCCAAAATCTCTTTTGTGATTGCAGCCTGACGTTCGCGGTTATACTGAATGCTAAGGTTGCGAATCATTTCCTGTGCGTTGTTTGTAGCAGAATCCATTGCCACCATGCGCGAACCGTGCTCAGATGCGTTGGTATCCAGCAAAGCGCGGAAGAATTGCGTGTTCAATATTTTTGGCGCAAGCTCTTCCAGTAATGTGTGTTTATCAGGTTCAAACAGATAGTCGTTTTTCTTTTTGCTTTTGCCTGCGCCTGAACCCAAAGAAGATACAGGAAGGAAACGCTCTACTTCAAAATTTTGCGTAGCGGCATTTACAAACTGCGCATATACCAATTCAATCACATCATATTCTTCATCCAAAAAGGCTTTGGTGATGGTTGTGCTGACTTCCTGCGAAGCAGTAAAATTCAATGTATTCAACAAACCCTGATACGCTGAATTGATTTTCAATTTTTCAACTTTCTTGAAATAATCAAAACCTTTTTTGCCGATAGGTATCAGTGTTACATTTCCTGCGGCAAGCTGTGCAGGATATGTTTTTGCAAGCAGGTTGCGTGTTGCCTTAATAAGATTGCTGTTGAACCCACCGCAAAGACCTTTATCTGATGTTATCAGCACTATTAGAACCTTTTTCGGCTCGCGTACTTTATTTAATGCCAACGAAATGTCTTCACCTTCAAGACTTTCCATCAGGTTGCTCAAAATGCTGTTCAGCTTTTTTGAATAAGGACGCATCTGCACAATTCTGTCCTGCGCGCGTTTCAGCTTGCTCGCAGAAACCAATTTCATTGCTTTAGTGATTTGTTGCGTAGTTTTTACGCTGCCGATGCGGTTTCTAACCTCTTTTAAATTTGCCATGACTATATGCTTTTTGAAAAAGCGGTGCGAAAATAACAGAAAGGGCGGGTTTAGAAAAAGTTTTGTGTGAATGGTGTTGAAAAGTAGGAATGACGGGTTTTTGAAGATTAGCGTAAAAAACAAATATTAGCTTTTGTAAGGATGTCTTCTACCCGATTGCACACAGTTCACTTGGGTTAGTGCGCTTTATGGTACGCAACGTCCGCAAGCGAGACAATTGCTTGGTGAGGAATTGAGTGGGGAAGGGAGACGATGCAACGAAGAGAAAATAAAAGTATTATTCTTGGGGACACAGAGTTCTATACGAGAAGCTCTGCTGCGAAGAAAATTATGTTACATAGTGAATTACTTTATGGTAAGAAATTTTTCTTAGAAAATGCAGATATAAGAACCTTTGGCTATGAAGGAATGAAAAAACCATCATCGCCCTTTTTATTCAAGCATTACAGTGTATGTGAAAACAGTTTCAATGTATTAAAAAACAATGAATTTTATGTTTCGCATCCTGGAGAATTGAATGATTTATTTGATTTCAATATATTCAGTTGGGATATTGAGGTGGTTGAAAAAGAACTCTTCATAGAGGAGGTTAAACGGGTTGGTGCTTATCCGAGTTTGATAGAACTTTATGATAGTGATAAGAAACATGCAATGTTCGAACTACTTAAAATCTACTATCTTTATTGTATTCAAAAAACAGGAATGCTCAGTACAACATCGGATGAATTAAACGAACTGTTTTGGTCTTATTATGGTAATAATCAGGGCTTTCAAATGCAGATTGATTATTCTAAACTCCCTTTAGAATTCAAGGGTCCATTTAAAATGAATTATGTTGAAGAGATTGAAAGATTAAATCTATCCAAGCTTGATTTCACTATGGTTGTTCTCGCACAAGCCGTTACAAAAAAGGACATTTGGAAGCCTGAAAACGAGTATAGATTTCTATATGACGCAGGGTGTAAGACGTTTAAAACTAAATTTCCAATTTTAGGGTTTGACTCCGACAGCTTTGAGTATGATAAAGTTCCAATAAAAAGAACTGTAACGATAGCAGCGGATGTATTCAAATCAATTACGTTAGGATTTCGGTATTTTGATGGAGGATTAGAAAGAGAAGGTGATAAACTGCTATTTCATAAATCAAAAAAAGATGAAATAGATTTTAGGTTTGAAATTTTAAAGAAGGTTATTGAAAAAAAGATTCCTGTTAAAGTAATAGCAATTAGAGGATTAAAAATGCAAAAGATTGATGCTGATTTATCTTTATTTGAAAATGATAAAATACTTATAATCTATCGTTAGCACAGTGATATAACTATGAAACAAATTATACTAATTTTTGCGATTGTATTCTATATCGCTCTGTGTCCACATTCTCTTTTTACGCAAACTATTTTAATGGAAAAAAAGGGTGGAGTTTATTATGTTCCGTGTAAGGTTAACGACTTGTCCCTGAAATTCATCTTTGACACAGGAGCAAGTAATGTTTCAATTTCGTTGAGCGAAGCAGTTTTTATGTTGAAAAATGGTTATTTAAAAGAAGAAGATTTATTAGGTACAAATTATTACCGAATTGCAAATGGCGATATTGCCGAAGGAACCAAAATAGTGTTGAGAAAAATAGAAATTGGCAGTAAGGTAATTACCAATGTAAATGCTTCAATTGTTCATTCGCTTGATGCACCACTGCTTTTGGGTCAAAGTGCTATGGAGCGATTGGGAAAATTTACTATTGATTATTCAAATAGTACCTTAACAATTGGAGAAACAACTAATTTATCTGTAAGTAATAGAGTAGTTTCTATTACTTCAAATTTTACCGCTTTAAAATGTAAAGATATTAATGGCAGAAGCTATAAAATTGTAGAGATCGGAAAGCAGTTATGGATGGCTGAGAATCTAAACGTAGATAAATTTAGGAATGGCGACCCAATACCGCACGCTAAAACTCAGGAAGAATGGGATATATCTGGAAAAAATAAACAACCCGCTTGGTGTTACTATGATAACGATACGGCTAATAGTTCTAAATATGGAAAGTTGTATAATTGGTATGCTGTAAATGACCCAAGAGGTTTTGCACCTGCGGGCTGGCATGTACCAAGTGACGCGGAGTGGAAACAATTAACCAATTTTCTTGGGGGTGAGGATGTAGCTGGAAAAAAAATGAAAAGCCCAATCTGTTGGATAGGTACAAACGAAAGTGGCTTTTCAGGTTCTCCAAGCGGTATACGTCATATCAATGATAACTTCAGATTTAATGGCAGTCTTGGTTATTGGTGGAGTTCTACCCAAAATAGCACTGACGATGCAATATCTTGTCTTTTAACTTATGGACCAAGCCACTTATTCAATGATAAACGTAATAAAGGGGATGGATTGTCTGTTCGTTGTATTGAAGATTAATTCCTCTTTGGGTGTTGACTTTATCCTCCGCTCCAATCTTTCCCTTCCCCAAAACTCCGAATAGCGGTTAGTTTTTTAAAATAACGTCTATAACGACTGAATCATTTTGTTTCACTTTTATTGAAAAGTCTTATACTTTTGCAACTGAATTTTAGTTGCACCGTAAAACAATTAGGTAGTGAGCAAAATTGATAAGTTAATTGAACGGCTTAAATCTCATCCGAAGGATTTTACTTGGGATGAATTATTGAAGGTATTGAAACACTTTGGATACAATGAATTGAAAGCAGGCAAAACAGGCGGTTCGCGGAGAAAGTTTGCTGATAACCAAAACAACATCATCAATCTTCACAAGCCGCATCCCGCAAATATTTTAAAGGAATATGTCATTAAACAAATTATCGAACATCTTAACTTATAGTAATTATGGAAAGCAATTTAGAGTATAAAGGATACATCGGTTCAGTTTCATTCAATGCCAACGATGAAGTTTTTTTTGGTAAGGTTCATGGCATCAGCGATTTGGTAACTTTTGAAGGACAATCGGTGAAGGAGTTGAAAAAATCATTTAAAGAAGCTGTGGATGATTATCTTGAAACCTGCACTGAGCTTGGCAAAGAGCCAAACAAAACTTTCAAAGGCACTTTCAATGTAAGGCTTACTGCCGAGTTGCATCAGAAAGCTGCAATTACAGCTTCGCGAAAAAGTATTTCACTAAATGATTTTGTGAGGAAAGCTATTTCGTATGCTGTTACACACGAAAAGGATGTAATTTCTGCGGCTTAGAACACTAACGTTATCTACAGTTTTTTTGCGTTTTTTAATTGTCTGACCAAGGTCAGACCGAGTACACTTAACAAAAATTGACTTGACGAAAGAAACTCCCTATCCATTATGCCGTCTATATTTGCCCGACTTTTTAACAATCCGATTCTGTAAAACTTTAACTAACAAAAGCTTTATCATGGACATTATCTCTTCATCACCAAGCAGTGTAAACATCACCGAATTAAACGAGCGCATCAACCGCGAAAGTGCATTTGTAGATATTTTAAACATGGAGTTAGGCAAAGTAATCGTAGGTCAAAAATATATGACCGAAAGATTGATGCTTGCCTTGCTTGCCAATGGTCACATTCTCTTAGAGGGTGTTCCAGGTTTAGCGAAAACTTTATCTATTAAATCGTTGGCACAGGCTATTCACGCCAAGTTCAGCCGCATACAGTTCACGCCCGATTTGCTGCCTGCCGATTTAATCGGAACTATGATTTACAGCCAAAAGGACAATGCCTTCACCGTAAAGCACGGACCCGTTTTTGCCAACTTTGTTTTGGCGGATGAAATCAACCGTGCGCCCGCAAAAGTACAAAGCGCGTTGCTCGAAGCCATGCAGGAAAAGCAGGTTACGATTGGCGAAAATACTTTCAAATTAGAAGAGCCGTTTCTGGTGCTTGCCACGCAAAACCCGATTGAGCAGGAAGGCACGTATCCCTTACCCGAAGCGCAGGTGGACAGGTTTATGCTGAAAGTGATTATCACTTATCCAAAGAAAGAAGAAGAGCGTTTAATCATCCGCCAAAGCCTTGAAGCGCAAAGCGCACAAATCAATGCAGTGGTGAGCAAAGAGCAGATTATTGCCGCGCGAAAAACCGTGCGTGAGGTTTACATGGATGAAAAAATCGAGCGGTATATTCTTGATATAGTTTTTGCATCGCGCAGCCCGAAAGAATATAAATTGAGCAAGCTCGAAGGCTTAATCAGCTATGGCGGTTCGCCACGCGCAAGCATCAACCTTGCGTTGGCGGCAAAGGCTTATGCGTTCATCAAGCGCAGAGGTTATGTGATTCCCGAAGATGTGCGCGCGATTTGCCATGACGTAATGCGCCATCGCATCGGTTTAACCTACGAAGCCGAAGCCCAAAACATGACATCCGAAGAAGTGGTGAATGAAATTTTAAATGCGGTGGAAGTGCCGTAGTGAGTTGAGGGTTGAGGGTTGGGGGGTGAGAGGTGGGAGGTATTAGCTTGTAAAATTTAGTAAGGTGAAAGAATACAAAACATACAAAGACTTAAATGTTTGGATGTCAGCGCGACAATTGTGCTTGGCAGTGTATGCGCTCACACAAAAATTTCCAAGTGTTGAACAATTCGGGCTTACAAATCAAATCAGAAGGGCGGCTGTATCTGTTCCGTCAAATATTGCGGAAGGTTATGGCAGGCAGTACAAAAAAGAAACACTTCAATTTTTATCTATAGCAAAAGGGTCTTTAAATGAAATTGAAACTCAGCTTTTATTGTCAGTAGATTTAAAATACATCAATGAAACAGATGCAAAACCAACAGAAGAACTTTTAGAAACTACACGAAAACAGTTGATTGGTTTTATTAAATATCTAACCGCTAAAGAAGACCTTAAATGATGGAAGCTCTGGTTGTGATAGTTATTTTAGTTGTTGCCTTGACACCTTATCTATTGATAAAGTATCAGAGTAAAGGCATATCTATCAGCGTACAGCCTTCCAACTCTCACCTCTTAACCCTCACCCTTGAATACAAAGCAGTCAAATGAGCAAGTCCGAAGAAAAACGAAAAGCATTACGAAGAATTGAAATAAAGACCCGAAAACTATCCAATCAGGTGTTTTCGGGAAGTTATCACTCTGCGTTCAAAGGGCGCGGCATGAGCTTTAGCGAAGTGCGCGAATACCAATACGGTGATGATATTCGCCAGATTGACTGGAACGTAACCGCGCGTTTGCAAACGCCTTTCATCAAAGTTTTTGAAGAAGAAAGAGAACTAACCGTGATGCTGCTGATTGACATAAGCCGCTCGGGATTTTTCGGCACGAAAACGGAATTTAAAAATCACATCATGGCTGAAATTGGCGGTGTGCTTGCGTTTTCAGCCATCACCAATAATGATAAAGTAGGCGTGATTTTTTTCAGCGACAAGGTTGAAAAATTCATTCCGCCCAAGAAAGGCAAAACGCACATCCTGCGCATCATCAGCGAAATTTACGACTTTGAGCCCGAACATGCGGGCACTGATATTGCCGAAGCCCTCAAGCTGTTCAACAATGTGATGAAGAAAAAGTGCATCACTTTTCTGATGAGTGATTTTATGAGCGCAACGCCCTACCGCGATGCGCTGAACATTGCCGCGCGCAGGCACGATTTAATCGGCATTCACATTTACGACCAGCGCGAAAAAGAACTGCCCGATGTAGGCTTGGCGCGCGTGGTGGATGCCGAAACGCAGCAGGAAATATGGCTGAACACTTCCAACAAAGATGCGCGCGATGCTTACGCGAAATGGTTCAGCAACCATGTTCAAAGTACAAAAGATTTATTCGGAAAATCAGGTGCGGAAATCGCCACCATCAGCACTGATGAAAATTATGTGATTGCGTTAATGAATATGTTTAAAAGAAGGGAAATGAAAAGATGATTTTAGATATGAGAATGAGATATGAAACATGAGATTTTAAACCGCTTTAAGCAAAATTCATGAAGCCGAAAATAATTATAGCATTAGTGGCAATGTCATTATTGGCGTTCGGCAATCAAAATAAAAAGCCAAAGAATGACCTTGAAAAAATGAATCTGAAAGGGAAGGTAAAATCTTTGAAAGAATTTGGTTTTAAAATAGATGAAAACTTGGATGGAATTATAAAAATAGATAGCACTCGTTTTGATACTTATTCATTTAATGATAAGGGAAGCATAATTGAAGTGATAATGTGTATAAACAGCAATGTGTTTTCAAAACTTATTTATAAATATGATAATGAGGGAAATAAAATAGAAAAGAACGTGGAATCACATGGGGATTTATTTTTAAAATGGATTTATAAATATGACAAAAACAGAAACAAAATCATAGAGTATGAATACGAGTGTAACTCTAATCGTTTGCATCGCAAAATTGTTTATAAATACGATGACAATCAAATTAAAGAAAGTGTATGCACTAAACCTAATGGTCGTTTAGACTGGAAGACAACTTATAAATATGATGATAGGAGAAATAAAATTGAAATGAATGATTACTATGCCAAAAGTAAATTAATTGGAAAATTAACTTATATACATGATTCCGAAGGAAATGAAATTGAAATAAATAATTACATATCTGATAACCAATTAATTGATAAAAAAATTTTAAAATATGACGAAAAGAAAAATATAATTGAAGAGAATTGGTACGATTTTAAAAGTGGTAACTTACTTGATAGAATAACATTGAAATATAATTATGACAAACAAGGCAATTGGATAAAAAAAACTTTGTTCAGAAATGATGAACCAATGGAAATTATAGAACGAGAAATCGAATACTACAATTAAACAAAAACCCTTTTCAGAAAGAATTAAAGCATGAAGCGAAAGATTTTAAATAATAGAAATCAGAAATCAGAAATCAGAAATCAGAAAAACTTTTCTGACAGACATTCCCATTTTCAAATTGTACTCACGCTACTTTTTTCTTTTTTCTTTTTTCTTTTTTCATCAATCGCTCAAGTCTCCGCAAACTTCTATTTCGATTCAACAAAAATCCAGATTGGCGACCATTTGGGCGTGAAATTTTCGGTGAAGCAGCAGGAAGGCTCATTGGTGCAGTTCCCTGTTTTTAAAGACACTTTGGGTGATTTTGAAATCGTAGAAACACAGAAAAAAGACACCGCAAAAATCGGCAGCGAAACTTTATTCACGCAACGCATTATTGTGTCCGCTTACGATTCGGGCTTGTACAGCATTCTTCCGCAAAAAATTTATTTTACGCAAAACGGCTCGCTCGATTCGGTTTACACCGATGTGCAGTTTGTGGAAGTAAATACCCTGCCTGTGGACACCAGCAAACCTGTAAAACCCATAAAACCGCCATTGGATGTCAGCCTTAAATTAAGCGATTACCTGCCATATATTATAGGTATTGGTGGTGGCATAATTTTGTTGTTGCTCGGTTGGTGGTTATACAGAAAGTATAGAAACAAAGAAGTGAAACCCGCGCCACCTGTTGTGCCCAAAGAGTTGGCGCACGTGTGGGCAATGAAAGAATTGCAAAAGTTAGAGCAGGAAAAAGTGTGGCAAAAAGAAGAACCGAAAGTGTATTACACAAGGCTTACAGACATCATGCGTTTGTACCTCGAATACCGCTTTAATGTGTGGGCAATGGAAAGCACCACCGATGAAATTCAGAGAATGATTTTTCGCGATGATGTGCCCGAAGATGTGCAGCAGAAATTTTTGGATGTTTTAAAACTTGCCGACCTGGTGAAGTTTGCAAAATTAGCCCCGCTGCCCGATGAACATCAGCGATGCCTCACTAACGCGCGTGATTTTGTAAAAGCCACCGTGCCTAAAACAGAAAGTGTTTCAAACAATCAAAAGAGTGCATGAATAATTACAGACATCTAACAATTGAGATTGCATTGGCTGTTGTTCCCCTCTTGAGAGGGGTTAGGGGTGTGTTTTGTTTCAGAAAAAAAGACAACCGATAATGAACATGACATTAAATATATCCTTTCTAAAAAATTGGTTCGCGATTGAAAGCTATCGCGGCTTAACCTTTGCAGATAAATGGGTGCTGTGGGCAATACCTGTGGTGTTGATTTTGAGTATCACGTGGTGGTGGTTTCGCAGAAAAAAACAGTATCCCACGCTCACACTTTCATCTTTAAAAAGTGTAGAGAAATTCAAAAATCCCGACAAGGGAAAACTGAAAAACATACTGCCATTTCTGCGCATGGCGGCATTGACATTGTTGCTGGTGGCAATGGCGCGTCCGCAAACATCTTTTAATGAACAGAAAGTAAATACCGAAGGCATTGACATTGTTTTATCCATAGATATTTCCACCTCAATGCTGGCGCAGGACTTTAAGCCCAACCGCATGGAAGCCGCAAAAAAAGAAGCCATCGAATTTGTGGATGCGCGCAAGGCAGACAGAATCGGCTTGGTGATTTTTGCGGGCGAGAGCTTTACGCAATGTCCTGTTACGATTGACCATGCCATTGTAAAAAATCAACTGAAAGCGGTGAAGAACGGAGTGTTGGAAGACGGCACTGCAATCGGCATGGGCTTGGCAACTGCCGTTCAGCGATTGCGCGAAAGCAAGGCAAAAAGCAAGGTAGTGATTTTGATGACTGACGGTGTAAACAATCGCGGCTTGATTGACCCCGTAACGGCAACAGATATTGCGCTGCAATTCGGTGTGCGTGTTTACACCATTGGTATTGGCACAAACGGACAAGCATACACGCCAATAGGGATGGACCCAAGCGGCAAGTTAGTGTTCGATTATGCCGAGGTTCAGATTGACGAAAAATTGTTGAAAGAGGTTTCTAAGAAAACTGGCGGGCAATATTTCCGCGCCAACAACAATGTAAAGCTCAAAGACATTTATTCGCAAATTGATAAACTTGAAAAGACGAAGATTGAGGTAAGTGCTTTTCAGC
The DNA here is from genome assembly GCA_964605875.1 of uncultured Chitinophagaceae bacterium. Classification (GTDB taxonomy): domain Bacteria; phylum Bacteroidota; class Bacteroidia; order Chitinophagales; family LD1; genus UBA7692. The sequence continues at coordinate 9,036 of CAZSEG010000026.1, read as the reverse complement.
ATAAAACAGAGAAATTTCATTTGTTTGCGGCTTTGGGTGCGTTGCTGTTGCTGTTGGAGTTTTTGTTGCGTTTTGTTTCACTAAGGTCAATTCCATAAAACCAATTTTTAACCACATAGTTACATAGGTGTGATAACGAAAATGTATTTGGATGAACTCACTTACGAGATTATTGGTGCTTCAATTGAAGTTCACAAGGTTATGGGCAGAGGTTTGTTGGAAAGCGTTTATCATCAGTGTTTAAAAGAAGAGTTAAATCATAGAAAAATAAATTTTCAAACAGAGATGAAAGTGCCTGTATTGTATAAAGAAAAAGAGCTTTATATAGATTTCAGATGTGATTTGTTTATAGAGAAATGTATCGTGGTTGAGTTGAAATCGGTGCAGGAAATAACGAATGTATTTGAAGCGCAGCTTCTAACTTATATGAAACTTTTACAGTCGCCAAAGGGTATTCCGATAAACTTTAATTGTTCCAATATATTTTACGAAGGGCAAAAAACTTTTGTAAATGAGTATTTCACCCTTTTACCTCAAAGTAATTAAACTATGTTTCTATGTGGTTAAAAAATATAGAATCTAAATTTTAGAAGATGTTTCGATTTGAAAATCCATCCTTGTTGTATTTGCTGTTGTTGTTGATTCCATTCGCAGTTTTATTCCTGTTGTTTCTTCGTTGGCGCAAAAACAAACTCGTTGCTTTTGGCGAAAAATCATTGGTGGTAATGCTTGCTCCGCAGGGTTCCCCTTCAAAACACATACTCAAATTTATACTATGGAGTCTGGCTTTTGTGTTTGTGATTCTTGGTTTGGCAAATCCGCAAATCGGCAGTAAAACAGAAAAAGTAAAACGCAGTGGTATTGACGTAATGATTGCCTTAGACGTATCCAAAAGTATGTTGGCGGAAGACATCAAACCTAACCGCTTGTTACGTGCAAAAAATTTCATCAACACTTTTATCGAGCAACTGAATAACGACAGATTGGGCATCATCATTTTCGCGGGACACGCTTACCTGCAAATGCCTTTGACGGTTGATTATTCGGCAGCAAAATTATTTCTAAACACAGTGAACACCGACCTTGTTCCCACACAGGGAACAGACATTGCCGCAGCTGCAGATTTAGCACGCGAAAGTTTTGTGAAAGGCGAAACCAAGCACAAAGCATTGATTGTGATAACTGACGGAGAAGACAACGAAGGCGGAGCGGAAGAAGCCATTGAAGCCGCAGCAAAAGAAGGTGTGAAAACATTTATTGTAGGGCTGGGAACCGAAAAAGGCGCACCGATTCCCGATGCGCGGGGTGATTACAAACGCGATGGCGATGGCAATATTGTTTTGTCTAAAGCCAACTTTGAAATGATGGAAGCATTGGCTTCAAAAGGAAAAGGCAAAGCATTTTTGGCTGGCAACGGCAACGAAGCCATCAACGAAATTTTCAAAGAACTCGGTCGCATCAATACCAAAGATTTTGAAGAATATGTTTTCACTGATTTTAATGATCAATTTCAATGGTGTCTGGCGATTGCAGCCATGTTATTGTTTATCGAATTTTTATTAAGCGAACGAAAATTCAAATGGAGTTTTAAAATATGATTGGAATGAAAAAATACAAATATACCCCTAACCCCTTCTTCCCGCTTTACGGGATTTCCGCTTTGCTTCAACAAGAGGGGAACAAACAGCCGTTGCCTCATCTCAATTTTAGATTGGTTGTAATTGGCTTGTTTCTCATATCTCACATCTCATGTCTCACATCTATTCACGCCCAATCTGAAAACGCGCTCACGAGAAGCGGAAACAAAGACTTCAAAAAGGAAAAATATTCCGAAGCGGAAATCAATTACCGCAAAGCATTGGAGAAAAAAAATAATATGCCCGAAGCCGTTTTCAACTTGGGTGATGCCGTTTATCAGCAAAAAAGATTTGAGGAAGCAGCAAAGCAATTTCAGTTGAGCGGACAAACCCACCCCGACCCGAATGTACGCGCAAAAGCCTATCACAATCTCGGCAACACTTATATGGCGGAACAGAAATATGAAGATGCCGTGAAAGCCTACAAACAATCATTGAAGCTGAATGCTAAAGATGCCGACACAAAATATAATCTTGCTTACGCCAACGCTATGCTGCAACAACAGCAGCAACAGCAAGACAATAAAGACGACAAGCAAAATCAGGATAAAAAAGAAAATAAGGATAAGCAGCAGGAAAACAAAGACAAAAACAACGATCAAAAAGACAACCAGCAGCAGCAAGCCGATGGCGATAAAAAAGAGGAACAGCAAAAGCAACAGGCACAGCCTAAGTTAAGCAAAGCCGAAGCAGAAAAATTGTTGCAGGCATTGCAAAACGAAGAGCAGAAAGCCAATCAAAAAATGCAGAAAGCGAACGTGAAGCCTGTTAATGTGAAAGTGGAGAAAGACTGGTAAATCAGTTCTTTCTTTTTCCAACTTTTACAAAGTTTCAAACTTTGTAAAAGTTACTTTCCTAAACCCTGTTTCCTCACTTTCACCACCCTGAAACCGCCAAACTCCTGCGCTTTGTTGGCTTTTGTTTCAAACACACGCAACATTTTCGCTTTTGTAAAAGTGTAATTGGCATGGCGGTGAATGTGTCCCGCAAACCAACCGTCTATTATTTTTTTATAAGGCTTCATTACACGCGCCAATTGTGTTTTTTCTTTTGCCGTAAAAGCATAATGAAAACCAACCATGCTTGCAATTGGCGGATGGTGAGAAATCAAAAACACTTTTTCGTTTTCTTTTTGCGCGGTTGCCAAAGCCGTTTTCAAAAATTCAAAAGTGCCGCCTTCGCCTTCCATTAACTGCGCTTCGGGACCAATACCGGGTTCGTCTTTTCGCACATGATAGCGCGGGTTAAAATCAAGAAAGATAAAGCTGTAACCTTTGTGCGAATAGTGGAAGTTTTGCAGGTAAGAATATGAGTTGCTTTCCTCATTCCACCAACGGTTTGTGCGTGTGCTGTTGCGAAGCGTAAATGTTGTATCCAAAGAAGAAAAAACGCTTTCAAAAACTTCATTCATCAGGCTGTCGCCACAAGCGGTTTGGGCTTCATCACCAAAGCGATTATACGACCACGCATCATGATTGCCCATAAGCGGAAAGTAAGGCACGCTCAAAGAATCCGTCAGCTTTTTGAAGTGCATAAATTCCGACTTTTCACCGCTGTCCGTCAAATCACCCGACACAATCACAAACTCAACTCCCTCCACCTGCGCGTATGTATTTATCCATTGCACACTGTTCGACAGGCGCGCTGCGGGATAGCCCCATTCCTTACCATTAAGCGTGTCAAAATATCCTGCGGTTCCGTAATCTCTGTCCGCTTCGCCCTCGCCAATGTGAGTGTCGGTGATGTGTATAAACGAAAACACTTTTTCAGCTTTCTTTTTGCCGATAACAAGATGATGAACTTTAGGTATTTGCGCCTGAACCACACCCAAACCCAATAAAAACATCGCTAACCAAACAAACTTCATACTTTACAAGGATAGAATATTTCTAACTTACTTTTGTTAGAAAAAACACAATTCCCGTCAATCATTTCATCAATTATTTTGGGAATAAAAAAAATCTTGGAGATTTGCACATGGCAAATAAAATTATTGCAGACAAATTCGCTTACGAAGGCATCACGTTTGATGATGTATTATTAGTTCCGGCTTACTCGGAAATTCTGCCGCGTGAAGTGGATATTTCAACAAAACTTACCCGCAACATTTCTATCAATGTTCCGTTGGTTTCTTCGGCAATGGACACCGTTACCGAATCGGCAATGGCAATTGCTATTGCACGGGAAGGCGGCATTGGCATGATTCATAAAAACATGAGCATCGAGCGGCAATCGGGCATGGTGCGCAAAGTGAAACGAGCCGACAGCGGTATGATAATTGACCCGATAACCCTGCGCGAAGATGCCATTATTGGCGATGCTTTGAAGATTATGAGCGAACACCGAATCGGTGGTATTCCGATAATAAACGCTGCCGGAAAATTAGTGGGCATTTTAACCAACCGCGATTTGCGTTTCGAGAAAAATCCCAAGCGCAAAGTTACCGAAGTGATGACTACCAAAACCTTATCACCGCACCCAAAGGCACTAATTTAAAGCAAGCCGAAAAGACTTTGGAGCAATATAAAATCGAGAAACTTCCTGTTACCGACAAGAGCGGAAAGTTGGTTGGCTTGATTACTTACAAGGACATTTTGAAGGTGCGCAACAATCCCAATGCTGCAAAAGATACTTTGGGCAGATTGTTGTGTGGCGCGGCTGTGGGCGTTACGGGCGATATGCTCGAACGAATCGAAGCATTGGTTGCCGTAGGCGTGGATGTGGTGTGTGTGGACACTGCACACGGACATTCGCGCGGTGTGTTGCAGTCTATTAAAAAGGCAAAACAAACTTTTAAAAACTTGGATATTGTTGGCGGAAATGTAGCCACCGAAGCCGGAGCAAAGGCTTTGATTGATGCCGGTGTGGATGGTGTGA
>CAZSEG010000026.1:0-4512 GCA_964605875.1 uncultured Chitinophagaceae bacterium | reverse complement strand
AGTTGGCGTGGGACCCGGTTCTATCTGCACCACAAGAATTGTGGCAGGTGTGGGAGTGCCACAGCTTTCGGCAATTTATGAAGCCTCCAAAGCAGGCAAAAAAGCAGGTGTGCCGGTTATTGCCGATGGCGGAATCCGCTACACGGGCGATATTGTAAAAGCAATTGCCGCAGGCGCAGATTCGGTGATGGCGGGCAGCATTTTTGCAGGCAGTGACGAAAGCCCTGGAGAAACAATTATCTACGAAGGAAGAAAGTTCAAAAGCTATCGCGGCATGGGCAGCGTGGAAGCCATGAAAGAAGGCTCGAAAGACCGTTACTTTCAGGATGTGGAAGACGATATTAAAAAATTAGTTCCCGAAGGTATTGTCGGGCGTGTTCCATTTAAGGGAAACCTAAGCGAAGTAATGTATCAGTATGTTGGCGGTTTACGCGCAGGAATGGGTTATTGCGGTGCGCGAAATATTAAAGAATTGCAACAGGCAAAATTTGTGCGCATCACATCGGCAGGAGTTGCCGAGTCGCATCCGCATGATGTTACGATTACAAAAGAATCTCCGAATTACAGCAGGAAGTAGGAGAGCGTTCTATTTTAAAAACAAAAAAGGCATCCCGCAGCGCGGGATGCCTTTTTTGTTTTTAAAGAAAAAATCTTACTGCAATCTGAAAACCACAGGAACAATGTAGCGACACGGAACAGATTTACCTTGTTGCTTACCTGCTTTCCATTTCGGCATTCCTTCTATTACGCGCTTCGCTTCTCTGTCCAAACCCGGACTTACGCCTTTCTTAATTTCAACTTGGCGAATACTTCCGTCATCCCAAACAACGAAGCCTACAATTACTTTCCCTTGAATATCATTATCCCGCTCCATATTCGGATAGTTAATGTTATCGCGCAGGTATTTGTACAACGCTTGCTCGCCACCCGGGAACTCGGGAGATTGTTCCACAATAGTGAAAATTTCAGGCTCTTTTACTACGGGTGCTTCCACCACTTCATTGATTACAGGCTCTGCGTTCACATCACCTTCCTGTGTTTTGGTAGAAATTTCAGCATCTTTCAAATCCTTGATTTCCACAGGCTCTTCCTCTTGACGAACTTCATCCTGTTTCTTTACAATCATCTCCACAAAACGAACTGTTGGGCGCGTTGGTGGCGGTGGCGGTGGCGGTGGTGGTGGTGGCGGTGCTTTTTCATCCAATGGTGGCGGTTCTGCCAACGTTACTACCGTTTCCACAAATTCTTCTTCCTGTTTGCCTCCGCCCAAGAAAGACCAATCCACTTGGCTGCCGGCAATAAATGCTCCAAATAAAATCAACGCAAAAAGCAAACCCATTCCCGAGTTCTTTGGTTGAATTTGGCGGAGTTCGTAAGCACCATAGTTTTTGTTTCTGTTATCAAAAACTATATCGTCAAAACTCCAATTTAAATAATTTTTTGCTTCCATGCTGTTGCGTTTGCTTTTACAGATGCTTGCTTTTTAATTTTCCACAATTATTCTTTCGCAAAAGATTTAACCACACCTCCATTCTCAATAGCTTCAATCTCAATCGGGTCGGGGTCTTGAATGGCGTAAATTTTTGTTCCGGTAATATCCATTTCATCCAAAATGTTTACCATATTGTCATAACGCGCATTTTTAAGCATCTTAATCAATATGATAAAATCGCGTGGCTGCCCCGAACGGGTTTTGTGCGTTGCAGGATAAACACAATTAACACTTTTAGCCACTTCTTTTTGTTTGCGCAATATCTCTTTTCTGATACCGCCATCACCCGCAAAAGATGTTTTGCTTAATCCGGCAACTTGCAATCCTTCGTAATACCACACTTGGTCAAGCGTATCTAAAAGAATGTGTAATACTTGACAGTCGGCAACATCCGTTCCTTCATCTATCGGATTATCAACCTTTTTAGGCATATTCAATTCCATAGCCTGTGGCTTGTTCAGCGTTGTGGTAAGCATGAAAAACGATATAAGCAAAAAAGCCAAATCAACCATCGGTGTCAAATCCACGCGGGTTGACATTTTCTTGCTGCGCTTTTTCCCTTTGTGTTTACCATGTCCTCCACCGTCTCCGGTTTCCATTTGTGCCATTACTTAGATCTCCTATATTTTTTAGTAAACAAATTATTCTTCTTTCGCTTCTGTTGCACCGCCCGAAAGGGAGGTTATCAGATTGAAACGATACACATCTTTTTCTTTCAAAACTGCAATCACTCTTTGCACCGCTTGAATATTGGTGAATTTATCACCTTTAATGGCAATGCGCATTTTCGGATTTGCATAACGTGCCGCCATCACCCAATCGCCCAATTGGTTGTGAACCGAATCCATCGGAATGCCCGGCATTTTCTTCTTATAGTTATTGTAATCATTACCGTTCATACTAAGTATTCGAGGTAAATCTTCAACAGGCGTACCCAACATATCAATCAACGCAAACTGTTTCTTTTGGTCTTCCGTAAGCGTTTGAAGGTTCGGGTATTTTTCACCGTACTTTTCAACCATGTTGGTGATGGCATCATATCTTGTAGCACCCATGTTGGTACTCAAGTATGCTTTACCTTCTTTATCTACCGAAATATAAATGGCATCTTCCACTTTTATCATGGAGCGCGAAGACGGCATATCAATCACCACCGATTGGTCGGGACGAAACTTTGCAGTTAATATAAAGAAAGTAAGCAGCAGAAACGATACATCGCACATGGCGGTCATATCCACAATCGTACTCTTGCGAGGAACTTTAACCTTTGGCATTTCTTAATGCTTTATGGTAAGAAAAAATTATTTACCGTGTTTGCTTGATGCAAACGATTGTGCAATCGAAAATCCGATTTCGTCAATGCCGTAAGTCAATTTATCTATCATACCTGTGAAGATATTATAGAAGATAATTGCAAAAGCAGAAGTGCCGATACCGATTGCCGTGTTAATCAAAGCCTCAGAGATACCCGATGCCAACGCGCCCGGGTCGGGAGTTCCCGAAGTTGCCAAAGCAGCGAAGGCTTTAATCATACCGATTACCGTTCCCAAAAGCGCAACGAGTGTTGCAACCGATGCGATAGTCGCAAGGATTGGGAGATTTTCTTCTAATGAAGGAAGTTCCAAAGCTGTAGCTTCTTCAATCTCTTTGCTGATGGCAAGAATTTTCTTCTCTTCTTCCAAGCCGGAAATTTTTTCCATCTCTTCGTATTTTACCAAGCCCGCCAAAACTACGTTTGCAACAGAACCTTTTTGTTTGTTACATTCAGCAATAGCTCCGCTGATGTTGTTTGAAGCCAAACTGTGTTTTATTTTTTGAAGGAAAGTTTCCAAAGAACCTGTTCCGTTTGCTTTGCGGATAGTAACAAAACGCTCAACCGCAAAAGTTAAAACCATCAATGCCATAGTCATCAAAAAAGGAACGATAAATCCGCCTTTGTAAATAATACCGAAATAATCGCCCGGTTTCGGTTCGTGTCTTGTTTCATCAATAAAGTGTTTTACATCGCCAAACACCAAATGGAAGATAAGGTGTGAAACAATTAAAGCAACTACAATTACTACTATCCCCATTGGGAATTTACCTGATTTTTTTGGTGCTGTTGCAGCCTGAGCCATGACAGTTTGTTTTTAGTTTAAAAATGAATTTTAATTTTTTGGAACGCCAAAACTATTTGTTTTTATGACACCTCCAAACCGTTGTGTAAATTTTATGTTGAAGAAATAACGATTTATTAAAACAGAAAGTATGCCGCTCAATAATTTATGACAATTCTCCGACAATTGATTTGCGGTAATCTTTTCTGATATATCCTGTATTCATCCAGTTTATTTGAAATCAGCGTAATCATCACTTGTGAATCTTCAAATCATTCCTTCACCACCCTCTTCACCACCTTTTCCCCTTCCTGATTTTCCACCTGTACAAAATAAACCCCGCTTGGTAAAAGCCGTAAATCTAAAGACTTGGTATAGCCAGCAGCAAGTTGTGTTTCTTTGCTGTGATATATCAGTTGCCCGATGGCGTTGGTAATGGTAAATGTTGCTTCTGTAACCTGCGGTGAGGCAATAGCTATTTGCAGCGATGCTGTAAACGGATTGGGATAGGCTGAAACATCAATAGCATTACCTGTGTTTTCATGGATGCCTGTAACCGTATCCATGCAGAATTTAAGGAGGAAGTAATCAATACTTTGATTTTGGGGTTGATGTGTTTTATCACCTCCGGCAGGCGCTCCGCTTGAACTGGCTACGGCATAACAGCCATCTAAGGTTTCTAATGCGTACGTCTCTTCTGCATAAAGTGTGAGAATAGTTTTATCCCATTGCTTGTTCCAGTTAGAATCTAATTTCATCACCCAAGAGTTGTAATAGGCATTGTTGTAGTTCAGCTCTGAAACGTATTGATTGAGCGGATGGTCATCCCACTTATCTCCATATAACAAATATCCACCATCCTGCGTTTTGCGGATACCTTTATGAGGACAATTCAATACTCTTTGGGAAATGATTTCCCCTACG
>CAZSEG010000025.1:18137-28380 GCA_964605875.1 uncultured Chitinophagaceae bacterium | reverse complement strand
GAATGGGTTTTAAAAGAAATAGTTTCTGATATTTTTAAGAGCCGCTTCGTTTTGGAGCGGCTTTTTTGTGCTGCAAAAGTGTTAGACCTGAATTGCAAACCCCAAACATTTTACTGCATAAAATAATACTCTCTGAAAATTTCATCATCCTTTATTAAACGAACGCTATATCGTTTGCTTGCCAACGCAAGCGGAAAAGGATTGTAGCGGATACTGTGTTGCCCGTCTTTAAAAAGTGTGTTTTCAAAAAGAGGTTTTATCAGTTCTCCCTGTTCGTTGTAATAACCAACGGAAACCGTGCTGCTTGTATCTGTTTTAAAAACAATGTTGCGGTCTGATTTTTTGCCGTTGTAAACAGACATGATTGCCGCTAAATCCTTTCCGTGATTTTCGCGTTTAAGTTTTTCCAAATCCACTCCTTTCAAATCGGCAACAAATTTTTGCAGGTCATTTTCCATGTCTTTAGAACTGCCTGAAATGGAAAGTATCGGGCTGTTATCCGAAATACTCCAAACCGCTTGTTGTGCGCCAAAGTTTTGATAGTTCTTTTTTGCAATGAGTTGAGCTAATTTCAACAAAGCATCGGGCGCTTTTTTGCCTACTTTATATTTTATGGTTGAGTTGGGTGAACTCATGGAAATCTGTGTACACATGGCATACAAAAATTGCTTGCTGCCGCTTTTGGGTTGCAACGTTATTACCATTGGTTTTGTCATCAGCAATGCCTGATAACCGCTTTCAACCGGCTCCATCATGTAGCCTTCTTCCAGTTCAACTTTTAGCGGAGCGTTGGTGTTATTTTTCAATTCCATTTGCAGCTTTGGCGCGAAAGGTTCGTTGCGCATGGCTTCGGGCATTTCCTTATGAACGGCTCCGCGCATTTCCAGCGAAATTTCTTTTGAGTTTAACGCATTAACTAAATGTGTTGCATAAAAACTTTGCCAGCCAAATGTTGCTGCCATTATCAAAAGTAGTTGTTTCATAACGTTTAAATTTTTGATGTTTTATTTAAACGCAACTGCTATTCATTTTATTGTGCAGAAAAAATAAATGTTGATTTATTGCGCAATAAACATGAGGTGAAAATCTGTTGCTCTAACTTTCGATACATTTAATTTCATTCGCAGCCAATTAGAAAAATCTATGGCAATAAAAATTCTTGTAACGGGCGGAACCTTCGATAAAGAATATGACGAAATAAACGGCAGGCTTTATTTCAAAAACACACACTTGCCCGAACTGATTGAGTTGGGCAGATGTAAATTAGACATTGAAGTGCGCACCATTATGATGATTGACAGCCTCGACATGACTGACGAAGACCGCCAAACGATTTTGGATTGCTGCGTAAAGTCCACCGAAGAGCAAATCATCATTACGCACGGCACAGACACGATGGAAACTACCGCAAAAGTTTTGGGTGAGGCACAACTCAAAAAAACTATTATTCTTACAGGCGCATTGATACCGATAAAGTTTGGCAGCAGTGACGGACTTTTTAATCTCGGCAGTGCGCTGGCATTTGTGCAAACACTGCCTCACGGGGTGTATGTGGCAATGCAGGGAAAATATTTTTTATGGAAAAATGTTCGTAAAGACAGAAGTTCGGGTATTTTTGAAGACGTACAAAACGATTAAACATAAATAAAACAAGAAATGAAAAACATCGTAATTATCCTTTTAGCAGTTGTTGCTTTTTCAACCGGTTGCAACAAAGACCAGTTCATTAAAAAGTTGGTAGGCACTTACACGGTGAACAGCTACATCAAAGACAATAAAGACCAAACCAATCAGTTCAAAGCCGAAATGCAGGATTATACTTTGGATATTACCGAAGATAATTTCTACACGGAAACCTATCGGGTACTTGGACAGTACCCAGTTAAAGTAACAGGCGAATGGCAACTTATCAATAGCAGTAAAGACCTGCAATTGGTTGACCCTCAAAATAAAGTGCGCATGTTCAACATCGTAAAAATGGCGAGCAAATCAATGACACTCGAAAAAGGAAACGAACAATTTCAATTCATTGAAAAATAAAGATGCGCGTACTCACTTTTTTATTCTCGCTTTCATTGTTTTTTACAGTTCAGTCATGTAATCAATTCCGTTGCTCTTGCACAGATGATTATGTAAAAGATGTAAAACATTCTTCAAAAAAAGTAGCAGGGCAAACCTGCGAAAGCATTGAAGAAGACAGGCAGATTTTGAAGAAAACAACGAAGTGCGCGTTGCAGTAAACCGGCAATTGATGCTGTTTTAATTTTGTGCAGAAACCTTTGATATCATAAAAAATAACCGTGCATTTTTAAAATTAAATTTTAAAAATGCACGGTTATTTTTTAGAAAGAAATACATCTAACGAACAAACTTCCACTCCTTTTTTCAGCGAAAAAGAAATGCCATTTCCCGGCACAACAATAGATGCTTGCTTAACATCAAGGTCTGTCATGCTGTTCATCAAACTTTTGCTGATGGTTGGTGCGCTGTTCATTTTTACTTCTACAATGTGCGTGGGCTTGTTGTAATGCGCAATTACCAAATCGGCTTCCGTGCCGCCTTGCGTTCTGTAATAATAAAAACGTTTGTCGTTGCCGTAATAGTTGATGATTTGCTCAACCACATAGCCTTCCCACGAAAAGCCCGCCTTCGGGTTTGCCAGCAACTCTTTCATTTGGCTCGTGCCCAACAAATGGTGCAACATTCCGCTGTCCCGAATGTAAACCTTTGGCGACTTTACAATCCGCTTTTTCGCGTTTGTTGAAAAGGGCTGCAAAAAACGAATCAGGTACGCATAGGAAAGATAATCGAGTATGTTACCGACCGTAGGCACGGAAACGCCCAAAGCCGAAGCATATTCGCTTTTGTTCAGAATTTGCCCTTGATTGTAAGCGAGCATTTGCAGCAGGCGCGTAATCGTAAGCGCAGGCGAAGCAAGCCCGAGCATGGGCAAGTCCTTTTCAATGTATGTCCGCAAAAACGAAGCGTGCCATGTATTCCAAAGCGCAACGCTTTTTTGCTTCAACGCTTCGGGGTAGCCGCCCCGCAGCCAATGTTTTTCGTAGCTTATTTTGGGATACACTTCATTGAAAAGCAAAGGCGAAAGCTCTTTAAAAACAATTCTTCCCGCAAGTGTTTCGGAACTCTTTTTGAGCAAATCGGGACTTGCCGAACCCAACAGCAAAAACCTTCCCGCTTTCCGGTTGGTATCAATTTCTGCTCTTAATGCAGGAAACAGTTCGGGCATTCTTTGCACTTCGTCAATAACCACCAACGAGTTCCTGTGATTTTCAAAAAACAGTTTGGCGTTTCGCAGCGCGTTCCAATCGTCCCTGTCTTCCAAATCGAGATATACGGTGCTTTTCACCTTGCTCAAGATGGTTTTGGCGAGCGTGGTTTTGCCCACTTGTCTTGGTCCGAGCAACGCAACCGATGGAAACGACTTAATGAGTTTCGATAAATCTTTTTCTATGTATCTTGTAAACATATACCATGCAAATTTAAAAATTTATTTTAAAAATGCACGGTTGTATTTTTGTTTTGTCTTGCGCTAAAATTGAGTTGCAGGAGATAATTTCGGCTCATGTTCATAAGCATTTTTTCTCTTGTGGCGCACTTTTATTTTCACGGGCGAATTATACCGTTTAGACGAACCTCCTTTTTTCAGTAAATTTTTGCCAAAAAATCTTCATTCAGCGTTTCCGTTGTTACATTCGCTGCTATAATTTTTACAGATGAAAAAATCTCACATTATATTGTTACTCATCATAGCTGTGGCTGTGGGCGTAATTATTGCTATGACAGGCGATTACACAACCTATTCCAACTTTAAACAAGCTAAGGAAAGTTCAAGAGCGGTGAACGTTGCGGGTTTTTTGGCTAAAGACCAGCCTTTAATTTACGACCCGATGACCGATCCGAACTTTTTTAAATTCACCATGTACGACCGCGAAGGAAACGAGCAGGTCGTAGTTTACAAAGGCGCAAAGCCGCAGGATTTTGAGCGCAGCGAGCAACTGGTGGTAAAAGGTAAAATGGAAGGCGCAAATTTCCGCGCAAGCGAAATTTTGATGAAATGCCCTTCTAAATACGTGAATGATGAAATTATTTTGAAGGAAGTGGAAAGCGTGTAAGGGATTTATGATTTTAGATTTTAGAAGTGAGAGTGAAGGACAGCGCAAATCATAAAAATCAAAACTCATCAGCGTTCTGTTTTTCACAATAAACTCTTCAAAACCTCATCAAGATTATTGTATTGAAATTCAAAGCCCGATTGCTGAATTTTTTCGGATGAAACCTTGCTTCCTTCCAATACTATTTCCGCCATTTCGCCTAAAGCAGCTTTGAGTATAAATGCAGGAATATTAGGTATAAAAACAGGGCGGTTCACCGCTTTGCCGATTGCTTTGATAAATGTTTCGTTGTTGGTATGCGCTGTTCCGCAGGCATTGAAAACGCCTTGCAAATTCCTGTTGCTTAATGCAAACAAAAACAGCCGACATAAATCGTCAATATGTATCCAAGCGATGTATTGACCGCCCGTACCCAATGCAGAACCCGCCATGAAATAAACAGGCGCAGCCATCTTTGGCAATGCGCCTCCTTCTTTGGCAAGCACAACGCCAACGCGAAAAATTACGGTGCGCGAAAATTGCGCTGAAAGCTGCCTGTGCGCATCTTCCCATTTAGTGCAGACATTACCCAAAAAATCATCGGATGGCGCATCGTCTTCCCTGTAAATATGCTCGGTGGTTTTTGCGCCATAATAGCCAATGGCTGATGCTGCCACCAATGTATCGGGATGTATTTGCAGTTGATTCAATCGCTCTTTCAGGAAAAGCGTAGTGTCCACTCGGCTTTTTACAATTTCGTTTTTCCGTTCTTTAGACCAACGTTTATCGGCAATTCCCGCGCCTGCAAGATGCACAAGATGATTCGCCCACCGAAGCGCATTTTCATCAACTTCACCGCGATAAGGATTCCACTCAAAAGCCTTCACGGGAGCATCTTTGACGTTGCGCACTAACCAAGCTACTTCATAGCCGTTTTGAATCAGCAGCGTTGTTAATCTTTTACCGACTAAGCCGCTTCCGCCTGTGATTAAAATGCGTTGTTTGGTTTGCATGAAAATGAATTAAAAGCTACTGCGAATGTTACAAAATAACAGCGTTCTCTTTAATGTTACATTCCGGTTATCATTTATCATTTAAACTTTCCTGCAAATGCGTAATTTCACCAACACAAAAATTACAAGGTATGAAAAACACATTCGTATTACTCATAGCTCTTTTGGCATTTACGCAATGTAAAAAAGAAGAAGATTTGACAACGGAAGTGGTAGGAAGGTATGTAATGCCGGGATTTGGCGATGGTGCGGCAGTTACTAAATTGAGCAGCAATACTATATCTGTTCTGCTTTATACAGATACAGGACCATTCGCAGAATTTCCTGCAAAAATGAATTCCAAAACTTCATTTACTTCGAGCGAAACAATTGTAACCAACATAAATGATTATCGTTATGAACGTACAGGAAGCGGTTATCTCAAAGCCGATACAATTTTCGTAACGGTGTACAGCAAAAGATTTGTGTCGGCAAATGACTCCCTTGTTGATTCATGGGAAAGTACATACGAAGGCACGAGAATGTAATAGCCTGCGCCATCATTGTTTCGGCTTTGTTATTCTAAACGCCTGCCTCTATTGAGGTCTTTTGCGAGGGTTTTGTTGATTTTGAAAACACGACAGCACGCGCACTGTTGCCTGTTTTTCATCAACAATATAGTAAAGCAAATACGGGAACTTTTTGAGTTTCAATGCGCGAATATTTTTGTAGCGCACACTGAAAAATGGATTTATTTCCAAAGTATTGTAGGCATCTTGCAAAGACTGAATAAAATTTCGGGGTGCATTTACGCTGTACAAAGCATAATAATCAATAGCGTTTTCGATTTCTTTTTGCGCACGGGGCGAAACAATAATCTTATACGCCATACTTTTTGTTGAGTTGCGCTATCGATTCTTCGGCAGAGAGATAACTATTCGTGTCTTCCTGCAAGCGTTCGTCTAAAACAGTTTTTTGTTCAGCGGTCAATTCAAAATTACTATCATCTTCTTCCACAATAATAGTAATCGGCTTCGACTTGAAAGTTGCCTTTATCGAATCTATTATATCGCTTGTTATTTCTTGCGCAGACGACAAATGATAAGTGGTGTACATACTTTGTTTATTCAGATTTTAAGAATGAAGCTACTCATTTTCTTCTGAAAACCCAAAACACGGGAAAGCAGCAGCCGATTAAAAAAACTCTTTGCAGAAACACATCACTGACATTTTTTGCGCAGTTGATTTCGGAAAACTTTAGCTATCCATAAATCAAATATTTCCCAAAAACTTTCATTCCGCATTTCCGTTGCTACATTCGCTGCCGTAATATGTTGCAATTTTTCACAGAGCGTTTCGGCTCAAACGGTTTTTTGAATGAGCATCTTTGGCTCGGGCATCTTGGACATTTTCTTTTGTTGTTGAGTTTTTTCAGTTCGCTGGTGGCAACCGTTGCGTATTTCGCTTCGGAGTTCAGCAAAGAAGAAAGCAACAAAAATTCATGGAAAAAAATTGCCCGCATTGGTTTCCTGAAGCACGGCTTTAGCGTACTCGGCATTTTCACGCTTTTGTTTATCATGATTCTGAACCATTGGTTTGAGTATCACTACGCATGGCGACACTCCTCCACCGAACTACCTTTGAAATACATCATCAGCAGCTTTTGGGAAGGACAGGAAGGCAGCTTTTTGTTGTGGCAATTCTGGTTGGTGGTGTTGGGTTTTATCGGCATCAAAGTGTTGCGCGAATGGGAGCAGCCCGTGATGGGCGTGGTGAGCCTTACGCAATTTTTTCTTGGCAGTATGGTGTTGGGCATTTATGTTTTCGGCTACAAAATCGGCAGCAATCCATTTACGCTTTTGCGCGATGAAATGGCAAACGCGCCCATCTTCCAACGCCCCGATTATCTTACGTTTATTGCAGACGGAAACGGCTTGAATCCTTTGCTGCAAAACTACTGGATGACGATTCATCCGCCTATTTTGTTTTTAGGTTTTGCTTCGGTGAGTATTCCGTTTGCGTTTGCTGTTGCATCGCTGCTGCGGGGCGATTACAAAGGTTGGGTGAAGCCAGCCTTGCCTTGGTCGCTGTTCTCGGTGGCGGTTTTGGGCGCGGGTATTTTGATGGGTGGCGCGTGGGCTTACGAGAGTTTAAGTTTCGGTGGTTTTTGGGCTTGGGATCCGGTGGAAAACATGAGTTTCGTTCCATGGTTGGTGTTGGTTGCAGGCTTGCATACGCATTTGATTTTTAAACATACCAATCATTCACTCAGCACCACTTTTATCTTTTACATTCTTGCGTTTGGTTTGGTGTTGTATTCCACTTTTCTTACGCGCAGCGGCATTTTGGGCGATACTTCCGTTCATGCTTTTACCGACCTTGGAATGACCGGGCAATTGCTGATTTACCTTGCAGCATTTCTTATTCCTTCATTCATACTTTTAGCTTATCGCTATAAAAGTTTGCCCACTGTAGAAAAGGAAGAAGAGCTTGCTTCGCGCGAATTTTGGATGTTCATCGGCTCGCTTGTGTTGTTGTTGAGTGCGATTCAAATGACTTTCACTACTTCCATTCCGGTGTGGAATAAATTATTTGGTTTGAAACTTGCGCCACCCGAAGATGTGATTGCGCATTACAACAACATTCAAATCTGGATAGGCATTATTGCGGCTGCGCTTACGGCTTCTATTCAATATCTGTCGTACAAAAGTGCGCGCACGCCTTCAACCTTTAAATGGATTTGGATTTCGTTTGTTGTTGCTGTTGTGTTGTCGGTGGCGATTGCGTTTGGCATCAAGATTGATTTCACCGAACAGTACATCATCAACGGCAGCAAAATTTCGGACGCGCTGTTTCTGAAATTTCCTTTTGTGAGCCGGTTCTTTTTGATGTTGCTTACGGCTGTGTATGCTGCGGTGGGTAATTTGTTCTACCTGATTTTTGTTTTGAAAGGAAGAATAAAAGTGAGTGCGGCATCGGTTACGCACTTTGGGTTTGGCGTATTTTTGATTGGCGTTTTGATTTCGCAGGGAAAGAAAGAAGTGATTTCGCTGAACCAAAGCGGTGTTGATTTTGGCGCAACTTTTAAAGACAATGAAAAGGTGGAAAACATCCTGCTTTTGCGCGACAGCACGACACGTATGGGCGGCTATCATGTGAGCTACAAAGGCATGAAAAAAGACGGGGTTGATAATTTCTACATGGTGGATTACAGCCGCAAGAATGATAAGGATGAAGTAACCGAAAAGTTCACGTTGTTGCCCAATGCGCAAATCAATCCAAAGATGGGCTTGGTGGCGAATCCCGACACGAAACACTACCTGACGAAAGATGTGTTTACGCACGTGTCGAGCGTGCCGAACAACGAAACCCTGCGCGATACCACGCGCACTTATGAACTGGCGCAGGGCGATACTTTTTTCAACCTTAGCTCTTACACAATTTTTAAAAATGTAAATCCTGCGCCATCGTTACCAAACGATTTTGATGCGGCAGGAAAAATTTTAGTGAGCGCGGTTTTGGAAACAAAAACTCTGGAAGGCAACAGCTTCACCAACGAGCCTGTTTTTGTGATTGATACCAAGAACGGAAATCAAATCAGTTCGTTGCCATCACAACAGGAAAATCTCGGTTTAACGTTCAACATCGCGCGCATCCATCCCGAAACAAAAAAGTTCAGTATCACGGTGCGCGAAGAAGAAAAACCGATAGATTTTATCATTATGAAAGCAATTGTTTTTCCATACATCAACTTGGTGTGGCTGGGCGGCATACTCACTTTTTTCGGCAGTCTTTTTGGCGCGGCAAAACGGTGGAGAGAGCGGTAGAATCACTCCGTTCCCGTTTCGGGATGATAGTGTCCGTGCATGGGTTTGTCTTTATTTTTCCATGCTTTTTCTTCCTCTTCTAATTCCTTCTGTTCTTCGGCAGTGAGCGGCACAATTGTTGCTTCATTCAAGTTTGGCTGCCCTGCATTTATCCATGCAGTGTACCAAAAATCGGCAGCCATTTTAATGGCAACGCGCATTCTTCTTTCCACCATGCCCTGCATCATTTTACTGTATGCTTTTGAATAAGATTCAGAATAAAATCTTACCATAGTTCTGCCGCGACTTTCAAAAACATATTTCTGATCTTCGGGAAAAGTTTTGCTCAGTTCTTTTTCAAAACTCAAAACCGTATCCAAAGCTGCGTGGCTTTGCAACACTACTTTCCATGTGTAATCCAATGGTCTTTCCACAAAATCTGCCTTGCCGATAAAGTAGTCGTAATCTTCGGCAAAAAGTTCAGGAATACGACTTTCCCAAAACCCGTGAATACCCACCTGGTCGGTGAGTTGCCCGTTGTAATTTTCGGTAGTGTGCAGCGGCACAGAAGCATCGGCAACATAATGCCCAAGATCGGAACTTGCCTTGAGAATACGCGCTTTATCTTTCATTCTAAAAGCATCTGTAAGGCGATATAGCATGGTTTGAATATGCCATGGAACAATGCCGTAAGCCTTCAAAGTATCTTCACTGTATTTTGCAACTGCGCCTTTCCATGTGCGCGGAAAACTATCGCAGGGAAAAGTACAGTAATGGTCTAAATCAATGTAGTGGCGCGGGGCTTCGTCTGCCAGCGCATACCTGCGTTTATCGGGGTCAACGGCATGTTCGGTAAGGTATTCAATGTTAGCTTTATAGAAATCAATCATGCCGGGAGGCAACAAAAAAACAGCAATTCGATTGATGCGCTTATGCGCCCAAAAGCCCCAGCAAAAAGCAGGCAACGATTGCTGTAAAAGAAAAATGAAAATCAGAAAACGCAGTAGCTTCATAAGAATGAAAGTACAAAGAGAATTTTATTTTGAAATAGCCGGAATAAAAAGCAGTTAAGGGATTGTGAAGAATCAAAAGCAAAATATTCAACTCCGCCAACGAAACCTAATATTCTGAAATGCGTATGAGGAGGAAAATCTCTCTCATGAAAAAGTATTCCTCAAAAATACTGTTGGTGTTGCCGTTCTTGGTGGCACTTATCACTTTTACTTCCATTGCTTTGCCCAAAGGGAAAACCAATACGTCAAAAATCAAGCTCGAAAAAATTTCTGTCAGGCATCTCGACTGGGATCAAATTTCTGTAAGTTTTGATGTAGTG
>CAZSEG010000025.1:13498-18127 GCA_964605875.1 uncultured Chitinophagaceae bacterium | reverse complement strand
AAGTTTGATTCCCGAACCAACTGTGGTAAAAGTTTTTAATGCAAAAGGGAAATTGGTGTCGCAATCTTTCGGCAAAAGAGTGTTGCTGAATGATGCCGAACTCGGCTCGGAAGAAACTTTAAAAATCGAAATTGAAGTATCGGCTGCGGGCAGCAGATTAGTACACAGCGAAGTATTGAAATCATCCAAGAAGCAACTGAACTTCAACCCGATGATTGTGTACCCGCTAAAGAAACAACTGTATGCAGGCGCTTACAGCATTTCGCCAAAACTGTATCGTGTAAAATTCGATAGCCAAACGGAGTATGAAGCCATTGAATTTGATTCAAAAAATGTGCAGTATTTCTTAACGGTAAAAGATGAAAGCACGGGCAAAAAAATTGCCGTGCCTATTAAAGACGGAAGCGCGAAATTCAAGCTGAATGATTCGCCACAGTATGATGACTTCAAGCCGTTTTTAGAATCTTCTATCAGTGAAAATTATGGCGCAACCTTGAAGTTTTCTTTTCTTGGAATTTGGAATGATAAAAGTTTTGAGGGCGAAGCAACCGATGTGCATTTGGCTTTTTCGGGTGTCAATATTCGCAAAAACGAACAGCCTAAAATTCAAATTGAAAAGGTTGCTACTGCATCCATACAAAAGGAGAATACTATTGCTTTGGGTTCGCTTGCAGAAATTCAAAAATATGCGAGAGCAGTTGCATCAAAATTATCTGAAACCTATCGCGTGATTCCCGAATCGTTGCAGGTAAACGTGCATCAATGGAAGTTTGATGCAGGCTCAAATTTATATGAAGCAAACATCAGCGTTCAGTGGTTGAACACTTTTGCAACAGAAGAAAAATATGCGGTAAAAGGAACTTTGACGGTAGATAAATACGGTAAGCATCCCGACTTTCAACGCAGCTATGCCAACCAAACTATTTTGGATATTGAAAAATACAGCAAGGTGGAAAGAGCAATGGCTTCGGTGAAATAAATGAATTGCTATTCAGCCGCTTTGCGCTTTGCTTTCCACCAAAAAAACGCAATGGCTCCGCCTACGAGATAAGGTGTAAGAAATAAATACAACACACCTTTGTTGATGCCCGCTGCTGCGCTTGAGCCGCTTTCCAATGAAGTTTCAGCACTTGCTTTACACATGGCACATTGCGCAAACATATCGCTGCTGATAAAGCACAACATCAGCACTAAAAACACGGTAAACAAAATCTCTTTTTTCATAAAATCTTCTTTTCTAATTTCTATTCTTTTTCGCAAGCGATGATTACACAGATTGTTTACTGCCTACTATTTTCTGTTTTCTATTCAATAATATGGCGCAATCATAAAATAAACAATCACTCCGGTAACACTCACATACAACCAAATGGGGAAGGTAATTTTCGCCACCTTTTTGTGCTTGCCAAATTCAGCCGTTAAACCGCGATAGGCAGTAAGCAAAATGAACGGAAGAATAACAGCCGCCAAAATAATATGCGTTATCAGGATGAAAAAATAAATGTAGCGGATGTTGCCTTCGCCACCGTAAGCAGTGTTGCCGCTCAATAAATGATGCGCAATGTATGACACCAAAAACAACACCGAAAACACGATAGCAGCAAGCATAGTTTTTTTGTGCAGTTCATATTTTTTTTGCTTCACAAAAACCAATGCCGTGAGCAGCAATAAACTTACAACGGAATTGATGAAGGCATTTACCTTAGCAAAAATGTGAACATCAAAACCCAAGTTTATGTCTAATTTGATTTGCTTTAGCAGTATAACTGCCGCAAACACCACAAACGAAACAACACCTATTAAGGCGTAAACCGGTTTATCATTTTTTTGAACAGAAGCCTTGAGCATATCTTTAAAATAAATCTTTGATTCTTGATTTTTTATTCGGGTCTTTTCTGAATGAATAACCCTTTTCGGTATCGCGCAACAGCAAAACCAAATCACCCATCAGCTTGTTCACGCTTACCGAATCCAAGCCGTTGTAATACCCGCGAATATTGCCGTTCCAATCCACCAGAATAAATTTTTCACTGTGAATAAAATCTTCGGGTCCGTCATCATCTTTTGCCGTTACAAAAAAACCTTTTTGCGCCAAATCAAAAATTTCCTGTTTGCTGCCGCGCAGGAAAAACCATTTGCCCGGCACTGCATTATGAATATCGGCATACGCCTTTAGCGCGGCAACTGAATCTTTCGCCTCATCCACCGAAATAGAAACGAGTTTCACTTTTTCATCTTTAATAAAACTCTTTTGGATGCGCTCCATCTGGTCGGTCATTTTGGGGCAAACGCCCGGACAGGTTGTAAAGAAAAAATCTGCCACATACACTTTGCCGTCCAAGCTGTCTAATTCAAGCGAATCGCCAAGCTGTGTGGCTAATTTGATGTTCGGCACGGTATGAAAAACGGAATCACCATTTTCGGTAACGCCCATTGCAAACATCGGGCGGGGCGATTTAGGACGGGGAATTTTTGACAACGGACGGAACAGCAATATGAAAAATGCAGGAACTGCTATCACTGCCGCCAACGCTAATATTCTGTATTTCGGATTCATGAACTTTGCTTAAACACTTTACTTCAAAAAGCGCGGCAAATGTAATGCACAGATTTTCCCGAAATGTTATTTATCTCAATTTAATGCGAATCAAAGGTTGAAGTAATAAATCTCTTAATCAACTATGTTTTTAAATCTTCCATGTAGTATTTTGTGTCCATGCGGTAGCTGATTGAAAGGGTAGGGAAGTAGCTTTGCTATATTACCTTTTTTCGCTGCCGTAATAAATTCCCGCTGTTTTCCGTTTTATACAATATTATTGGATTATGGAAAATTCATTCTTATTTCTTCATCAGCCTTGATATATTTTGGGCACGGTTGTTGTCTGTATATTATTTCATGATAAAAATCATACTTTACGCTTTCTTGCGGTAACGGCAATGGAGCGGTGGTTATCGCTCAACAGGTTGCCCATTACAACTTCACTCCTTGCCAACATACTTGATGTTGAAATATTTATTTAATACAGAATAAAAACCACTCACATTTGTAACCCATTATGAACCTGATGTCATTGTTTGATTCGGTACTTTCGCCAGCAAAACCGCAGGCAAAAGCTGCCGAAGCCGTACCCGTAAAACATGAGCAATTCGAGTTGGATGTAGCAGGAAGAAACATTCCTGTGCGTATATGTTTTGAAGCCCGTTACAACAACCGCGTTACCGTAAACGGCAATGGCATTTTAATACGAATTTCTAAACACACTCCCGCAGAAGAACAACGCAAGCAAATTGATACTTTTCTAAAGTGGGCAAAAACAAAATTGGGCGAAAAGCCCGAATTGCTGGACTATCTTCCACAAAGAAAATATGTGAATGGAGAAGTGCTGCAAGTAGGCGCTCAATATTTTTCGATTCATATTATCTACAATGAATTGAACAAAAGTTCTGCGCGTATTCACAACAATCACATCATGCTTTCGCTTGCGCGTGGCTTGACAAAAGAAGCCGAAAACAGCGCGTGCAGTTATCTTATCAGCAAGTGCTTGTCGAAGTTTTTTTTGCCGATAGTTTCTGCGCGTATTCATGAATTGAACAATCGCTATATCGGCAAAAAAATATCATCGGTTAAGCTGAAATACAACACCAGCAATTGGGGCAGTTGCAGCACACATGGCAACATCAATATTTCATTGCGATTGATGTTTGCGCCACAGGATGTAATTGATTATGTTTTAATTCATGAATTAGCGCATCTGATTCATCCGAATCATTCATCGCGCTTTTGGAAAGTGGTGGAAGGCATTATGCCCAACTACCGCGAAAAAGAAAAACATCTGGAAGATAATAACTACAGATACTATTTGTAATTGCACTTATTTCACACCCGGCTTCTTTAAATTTTTACTGATGCTGAAAAAGAAAGCAGTACCATGTTCGGGTTCGCTTTCAAACCAAATATCGCCACCGTGCAGGTGCGCAATTTTTTTACAAATCGCAAGCCCGATGCCCGTTCCGGGAAAATCAGTTTCGGCATGAAGCCTCTGAAATATCTGGAAGATTTTTTCTTTAAACTCTTGTTGAATACCAATGCCGTTATCGCGTATAACAAATATCCATTCGTTTTTGTGGTCTTCTACATTCACCAACACCAAAGGCTTTCTGTCCCTTACAAACTTGATGGCGTTGTCAATTAAGTTTTGCAACAATTGCATGAGTTGATTGCTGTCACCTACAACTGCCGGCAGTGTATCTATCCTCAATTCTGCATTTGATGCTTCCACATTCAATTCAATATTTTTCAAAACCACCTGCATCACTTCATTCAGATTTACTTCTGTAAATGCCTTTGGTCTTGAGTTGATTCTTGAATAATTCAACAAATCCTGAATCAAACGCTGCATACGTTTTGCGCCAGCTACGGAGTAATTGATAAACTCTTTTGCATCGCCCTGTAACTTATCGCTGTAGCGGCTTTCAAGCAATTGAAGATAGCTTGAAATAGTGCGCAACGGACCTTGTAAATCGTGGCTTGCCACGTAAGCAAACCGCTCTAATTCTTCATTGCTTCGTTTTAAATCTGTCGCCTGCGATTCTAATTTCTGTTGAATTTTTTTCAGGTCGGTGATGTCC
>CAZSEG010000025.1:0-13488 GCA_964605875.1 uncultured Chitinophagaceae bacterium | reverse complement strand
CCTGCAAAAAGCTTGCTCCAGGAACGTTTAAGGATCAGCATACCATAAATAATTTCACCTGCATCGCTTCGTATCGGCAGATAATTTATTTGATAAATACTATTATTCTGTTCAAAATCATACGAGCCGGAAATACCTTCTATCGTCCATTTGTAGATATGCTCTACTTCTTCCAATTGCTCTTGGGGAAACAATTCGTAAATGCTTTTTCCTTCAATATGTTCGCGCTCCAAGCTGATGAACCCAATCAGATTTCCCTCTGCCAAAACATAGCGCAAATCGTTATCAAAAACAAAAATTGCCGAGCGCGGAATATTGCGTGCGATTTGCCTGTATAACTGTTCCGAGATTTGCAAAGATTTATTCATCTCCTGCAAATCGGCTGTGCGTTCGCGCACTTTTCTTTCCAATTCAATATTTATTTTGTGCATCAGATTTTGCGTTTTCAGTCTTTCTGAAATATCGCGCACGTGAAGCAGCAACGCAGGTTTTTTATCATAGTTGAATTTTGAAACTTTTACTTCAATCGGCACTGTACCTCCGCTACTTTTCAGCGCGTAAGATTCAAACACACGCACATCGCCTCGGGTTAAAAGTGGCTGCCGCGTATCCACCGCTTCGTGCTGGCTTTCGGGCGTTATATCATAAATAGTTTTACCTATTAATTCTTCGCGCGGGCAGTCGTGAAGCTTACATGCTTCTTCGTTTACATCTAATATTTCGCCATTCAGATTTTCTACATAAATGGCATCGGGCGAAGCGTCAAAAATATCTCTGAAACTGCGCTCGCTTTGGCGTTGGGCAACCTGCGCCAGCTTCCGTTCCCTGATTTCATTTGTCAGTTGCGAATTCATCAAAGTCAATTCGCGTGTGCGTTGGTTTACTAAACTTTCCAACTCTTCTTTCGATTTTCGCAAAGCCTCTTCCACCTCGCGCTGCTTGGTTATATCCGTATGCGTGGCAACAGATCCGACAAACTTTTTATCCGCATCAAAAAAAGGTTTGCCGTTCACGCGCAACCAAATTGGCGAGCCGTCTTTTTTGCGTGTCCTGATTTCGTAAGTATCTGTTATGCCTTTTTTGCGCCACTCCAATTTGCTTTCAGAAATGTTTCGTTGCTTTTCATCGTCAAACAAATTGAAATTCGGATTTCCAATCAGTTCGCTTTTTTCATAACCCAAATGGCTGCAATATTTTTCGTTTGCGTAAAGAATTACGCCTTCTCCGTTTTTAATACATATTCCTTCCTGAAAAATATCCAACAGCGATTTGCACTCAAGCAACGCATCGAAACTTAATTCATCAAGATTACCAAAAGCGGTGTTGTCATTTTTATTTTGCTCGGGCATTTTGCAAGTCTGTTGATGTGAAAATAACAAAGTGTAATTATCAATCAACACAAACAGATAAGTTGCAGATATTTTACCTGAAATCAATTTGAATTTTAGTTTCGTTGCTTTATGATTGAAAATAAAATTGTTGCTCCTAATTGTTACCTGCCGTCAATTGCATACATGGCATTTGCGCTCAATTCAAAAGATTTTGTTTTAGAGGCAAATGAAAATTTCGCTAAAAGCACTGAGCGCAATCGTGCAAACATTGCAGGAACCAATGGCGTATTAAAACTTTCTGTTCCTGTTGAAGGCGGCAAAGGGCATCGCCAGTTATTTAAAGACACAAAAATCTGTTATGAATTTCGCTGGCAAAAAATTCATTGGCAAACACTTTGCAGTTGTTACAGACGCTCGGCTTACTTTGAATATTACGAAGAAAAGCTCGAACCTTTTTACAGCAAAAAAATTGATTTTCTGTTTGATTACAACACGCAACTTTTGCAAGCAATACTTTCTATGCTGAAAGCAGATGTATCATTGACATTTACAGATTCCTACGAAAAAAATTATTCTGAGAATGTAATTGACTTACGTAATCATTTCAGAAGCAGCGATGATTTTATTGTTGACGGATTTAATTATTCGCCACCGCATTACTTTCAATGTTTTGAAAAGAACACAGGCTTTATAGAAAATTTGAGTGTGTTGGATATTCTTTTCAGCGAGGGGCCAAATTCAAAAACACTCATTACAAACTCGCTGAAAATAAAAACAGCCTGACAAAAATTTTGTCAGACTGCTTTATCAGTGGTTGATGCAGAAATTATCTTCTTGCATGACAATTACCTCTGCCATGCTTGCGTTGCGGATGTCTGCTGTCAACCATTTTGCGCTGCTCGTATTTTATGATGGCGCGTTCTTTAGGCGAAATTCTTCCATCGGCTTTTGCAATGCTTTTCATGGCTTGAATTTTATCATACTGATGATATGCCATTGCATTGCGGTGATTTTTGCCGCTTCTGCGCATATCGTGTTTTTTGTCAAAATCCTTCTTGCCGAAGTGGGGAGAAGCATCTGTGGTCAGCGGCATCAAAAACATTCCAAACATTATTGCTGCCATTACTAAAACATACTTTTTCATAAATCTGAAATTTAAAAAGTGAAATAATGTCGCTGTGATGAAAGCGCGTTTGAGAAGTTTAAGTATGTGTAAACCGCTTTTACATTTCTTGGCAATGTTTAAACTAATCTTTCTTCTTTAGCACAAATTTAAACCATGACTCAGGCGCAATTACTTGCAGATACATTTGACAAAACAAGACAACTGACTAGGTTTTATCTCTCAAAACTTAAAGGAGTAAATCCAGAAGATTCGCTCAATTTGAATGGCTACGAAACCAATTGCATTTATTGGATTGCGGCACATTTAATTTGGGCAGAAGATTACCTCGGCATTGTGGAACTTGGCGGCAAAAGCATTACACCTGAATGGGTGAAAAAATTTGCCATACAATCGGATGGTGAATTACCGCAAGACAGACCTGATTTTAAAGCTGTGTTAGACGAATTAAAGCGCGTTCATGAAATTGCGCTACAACAAATAAGTTCGTTAAGCGATGAGGAATTGAACGAGCAAAACTTTACAGGCTTTCACTTTGGCGATGGCAATGCAACCAAGATGATGACGATTCAACATTGCATTCGCCACGAAGGAACACACCTTGGGCAACTGAGCTTATTAGCTAAAATTTATGGACAGCAAACTGTTTGAAAATCATGTAACTACACCTGCCCGACCGCCTCACTCAACTCTAACCAACGTAATTCTTTTTGTTCTAAATCAGCAGTAAGTTTTGCCATTTCGTCTAAAAGCGGTTGCAGTTTTTCGTAAGGTAAATTACCCGAAGCAATTTGTTCATTAAGCTGAACTTTTTTCTTTTCCATCGCGGGCAATTCTTTTTCCAATTGCTCAAATTCCAGCTTCTCTTTGTAGGTAAGTTTGCGCTTGGTGGAAGTTGTTGAAATATCAGTAAAATCAAGCGTTTTGGGTGTTTCTGTTTTTGCGGCAGGCTTTTTGTTTTTATTACTTGCCTCTGCCAGTTCCTGAATGCGGAACTGAGAATAGTTGCCCGGGTAATCTTTGATAACGCCTTCGCCTTCAAACACAAAAAGGTGGTCAACTAACTTATCCATAAAGTAACGGTCGTGCGAAACAAGCAACACACAACCCTGATAGTTTTGCAGAAATTCCTCCAACACTTGCAGCGTTACCAAATCCAAATCATTTGTCGGTTCATCTAAGATTAAAAAGTTTGGATTAGCGAAAAGAATACTCAGCAATTGCAATCGCTTTTTCTCGCCACCGCTTAGTTTGCTGATAAAAGTGAATTGCTGTTCGGGTGTAAAAAGAAAGCGTTGGAGGAATTGCCCTGCCGAAACTTTTGTGCCGTCTGCCAAAGGAAAGTGTTCGGCAATGTTTTTTACAAATTCAATTACGCGCTGGTCGTCTTTCAGTTGAATACCTTGTTGTGAGAAGTAGCCAAACACAACTGTTTCACCATGATTTATTTTTCCTGAATCGGGATTTTCCAAACCCATTATCATGTTCAGAAAAGTTGTTTTTCCCGTTCCGTTTTTGCCGATTATGCCGATGCGTTCACCGCGCTTGAAAGTGTAATCGAAACCTTTGAGCATTACTCTGTCGCCAAAAGATTTATACACTTTTTTCAACTCTAAAATCTTACCGCCAAGCCTTGTCATTTTCACTTCCAACTGAAGGTTCTCGCGCTTTACACCCGAAAAGGCTTTGTCTTCAACTTCATAAAAAGCATCCTGGCGACTTTTCGATTTTGTGGTGCGCGCTTTCGGTTGCTTGCGCATCCATTCCAACTCTTTGCGGTAAAGATTTTGCGCTTTGTCAATGCTTGCGCCTTCGGCAATTTCGCGCTCGGCTTTTTTCTGCAAATAATATGCGTAGCTGCCTTTATGAAAATACAATTTGCCGCCATCCATTTCCCATATTTCTTCGCACACTTCATCTAAAAAATACCTGTCGTGCGACACCAACAAAAGCGTTACATTATCCTTTGAAAGAAAATGTCCGAGCCAGTCAATCATTTCAAAATCGAGGTGGTTGGTAGGCTCGTCCAATATCAATAAAGTATGTTGCTCAAAGAATGAAAGATCAATCAAAACCTTAGCCAGCGCAAGGCGTTTGCGCTGCCCGCCACTGAGCTTGTGAACGGGTTGCTCCAAGTGATGAATGTTCAATCGGGTAAGCACTTGCGTAACAAGATTTTCAAAATTCCATGCGTTGAGTTCGTCCATTCTGCCCATCACGTGTTGCAATTTATCATCGCTGTTTTCGGCATCAATCAGTTGCTCATATTCTTTCACCACCTGCACCACAGGATGATTATGCTGAAAGATATTTTCGAGTACCGTTTTGTTTTCTTCCAGTTCAGGGTCTTGCTCCAAAAAACTTACGCGCACATCCTTGTGTACCCAAAGCGAACCGCCTTGTGTGGTTTCTTTTCCGCCCAAAATGCGCAGCAGGGTTGTTTTGCCGCTGCCGTTTGCCGCTACTAAAGCAATTTTATCGCCCTGTGAAATATGAAAAGTAAGGTTGCCGAAAAGTTGTTTCTCTGCGAAAGTCTTGGAGAGCGCTTCTGCGCTTAAATAATGCATGGCGCAAATGTAAGCACGTTTTTGGTATTATGTTTTGAATTGAAGCATACAAAAGTGTTGCAAAACATTACTTTAGTCGCACAATTATTTATTTGACTGTGCAAAATTATCTGAGCCGCGAAAGGTTGTCTTCACCATTATTCTACTCCTGTTTGCTGGGCGGTATTTCATTGTATTTTATCCTGTCATTTATTTTTGCCGAAAAGCTGCAAGCCAACAACGGCTTGGGTTGGGACGGATGGCGATATGCAGATTTGGTAAAAAATTTATTGGACAGCAAAGAGTTGGATTCTTATCTGATTATGCGTGTCATTCCATCAATATGGGTGCATATTGTTTTCAAAATATTCAGCATAGATTCTACTCCCGCAAATATTATCAGCGGATTTGAGGTGCTGAATCTCATCAGTATTTTGTTCGGCACATTTTTTACCAAGCGGATTATGGAACACTTCAACATTCAGCCGATGCTGCAAGTGCTTGGTTTGCTGCTTCTGCTTGTCAATTATGCTGTATTGAATTTCACTGTTTATTATCCGGTAATGACAGATTCGACAGGTTTTGCACTGGGCGCGGCATTGCTGTATTTTTATGTCAAGGCAGAGTCAGTTAATCTTTGGCTTGTTTCGCTGCTGGGCTTTTTTACGTGGCCTACAATTGGTTTTTTGGGTATTATTTTGATTGTCTTTCCCTTTCATGGAAAAGCAAAAAATGAAGAAGAAAAATCCTCAAAATTTATCGGTTATATTTTACCGCTAACTGTTTTTGTTTACGTAGTTGCTGTCGGCTTTTACCTCATTTACAAAAGCAATGATTTTAAACCGATGGCATACACTTTGCCGTTAGACAGGACGCTTGCGCCAATAAGCATAACCGTGCTTGCGTTCACGGCTTTATGGTGGGCATCGTGGATTAAAAATTTTCCGGTATTTTCTGTTGAATACATCGGAAAGAAAATCAGTTTGCATGGTGTGGCAAGTGTTGCCTTTTTAGTAGTTGTTTTTTTGTTATTTAAAAACCTAAAAGAGCTACCTGCTTCTGAAAATTTTAATCATTTTATTTTAACCCGTCCCCAAATTATTTTGGGATTAGTAAAACCCTTTATTGTTTTAGTTTCTCACGTAAATTATTTTGGAGCGGTTTTAATATTGCTGCTTGTATTTCATCAAACGATACAAAACAAAATAAGCGCATTAGGTTTGGGATTCGTGCTGGCAATAATTTTCAATTTAATC
The DNA here is from genome assembly GCA_964605875.1 of uncultured Chitinophagaceae bacterium. Lineage (GTDB taxonomy): Bacteria > Bacteroidota > Bacteroidia > Chitinophagales > LD1 > UBA7692. The sequence goes on along the minus strand of CAZSEG010000025.1, from coordinate 7,232 downwards.
TTGTTCGGCATCGTAAGCGAGTCCAGAAGTCTTATCAATTTGCTTCCCTGGTTTGTTGTGATGCTAGTTGTAAGCATCAACCATTTGCAGTTTTCTTTTTGGATGTTTTTTCCCGCATTGTTATTGAACTTCATCAGCAGTAAAATTTGGATGAAGATTGGAAATGTAAGTAATTCAGGCTTTAATCCCGATGGAACAATTGCATTTCCTTATCAGAAATTTTTTATGAATTTGGGACCATGGATTAGCACTGAAATGTGGCTGTTATTCTGCATTGTTTTTACAGTCGCATTACTGCTGCAGTTTTTATTTTTATTCCGAATAAAGTTTACAAACGGTAAGTTGTCTGCAATAAAAATTTTTGAAAATTTGCCTGCCAATGAAAGTATTAATCACACAAAGTAACTACATCCCGTGGAAGGGTTATTTTGACAACATTCAGCAGGCTGATGTGTTTGTAGTGTTTGATGATATGCAATATACACGGAGAGATTGGCGCAATCGTAATTACATTAAAACACCTCAGAGATTAAAGTGGCTAACAATTCCTGTTGAAGTGAAAGGGAAATATTTTCAAAAAATAAATGAGACGAAAATTTCAGAGAAAGATTGGTATCAGAGTCACTTATCACTGATTAAGCAGAACTATTCCAAATCACCATTTTTCAAAGAATTTTTCCCTTGGATAGAAACACTTTATATAAATGCCCAATTCGAGTACCTTACAGATGTAAACGTTTTTTTTCTAAAAGAAATATGTGGTTTTCTTGGGATTAAAACGAAGTTTATGGACAGTAGGGAGTTTGAATTAAAGGAGGATAAAACTGAAAGACTCGTTGCCATCTGCAAAGAGTTAAATGCAAACGAGTACCTAACCGGACCTGCTGCAAAAAGTTATATGAAAGAAGAATTGTTTGAAGAGGAACAAATCAAAATCAGCTACTTTGATTATGAAGGTTATCCAGAATATTATCAACTTCATTCTCCGTTTGAACATCAGGTTTGCATTTGGGATTTAATTCTAAACACCGGCATTGAAAGTCGAAAATACATTTCAAAAAAATGAAGCTGTCAATAATTAGTCCTGTTTATAAAGCAGAGAAAATAATTGATGAACTGGTAAAAAGAATCATCCAAAATGTGGTGCATATAACTGATGATTATGAAATTATTTTAGTGGAAGATAGTAGCCCTGATGGAAGCTGGGATAAAATTGAAGCTCAATGTCTGCTCAATAAAAAAGTTAAGGGAATTAAGCTCAGCAGAAATTTTGGTCAGCACTATGCAATCAGCGCAGGCATTGATTTATGCAAGGGCGATTATGCGGTTATTATTGATTGCGATTTGCAGGACGACCCGAAATACATCAGCCAATTAATTCAGGAAGCAAACAATGGTTTTGATATTGTTTATACCGCCAAGTTTTCAAGAAAACATTCGGGGTTCAAAAATATTACTGCCAATGCTTTTAATACGGTTTTTAATTATCTGGCAGAAACCCAAACCTCCAGAAGTGATGTTGGAAGTTTTTCATTGATAAGCCGAAAAGTTATTGATGCTTACAAAAAAATCAATGATTCGAGAAGACATTACTTAATGATTTTGCGTGAGCTTGGATTCAGGCATACATATATAAACATTGAACACCATGAACGGTATGAAGGTAAAACTTCTTACACCTTTTCAAAGCTGCTCAATCATGCCATTGACGGCATAACTTTTAATTCCACCAAGCTGTTAAGAATATCCATCGGCATTGGATTTGCGATGTGTACGGCTGCCTTTTTCTGGGCTTCGTATTTAGTGTACCTCTATATTTTCAGAAACATTCCCGAAGGTTATACTTCGCTGATGGTGATGCTGTTGCTATCAACCGGAATTATTTTAATTTCAATCGGCATCACGGGAATTTATATCGGCAATATATTTCAGCAGGTAAAAGGTCGCCCGTTATATTTTATTGATAAAAGATTAAATGAAGATTCCTGAAATTATGAACCGCAATAAATTGAAATGAAAAGCTACGGTGTAACATCGCAAAGTGAGCTGAACAACCGTGCTGACTATCATATTGAGAACCTTAGAATAAAAGGATTTTCGATTGAGAAAAATTTTATAGATAAGGAGCTGTGCAGTTCTTTATCTGATAAATTAGAAGCTGTTTACAGCCGTCAGGAAACAGAATTTGGAAAGGATAATCTTGCCAAAATAAATGAAGCCGATTTAGCGCGTATGCCGTTCGTGTACGATAAGAGTTTTATTCAACTGTTCACACATCCGTTTGTTTTGGAGTTATGCAAAAAAATTATCGGCAATCATTTTCACCTGCATCTTCAAAACGGCATTATAAACAAACCTCAAACCGAACACCATCAGTCTTCATGGCACAGGGATTTGCCTTATCAGGATTGGGTTATCAGCAAGCCGCTCGGCATCAACGCATTTTATTGTCTTTCGGATTTTAATGCAGAAAACGGAGCAACGTTTGTATTGCCCTATTCGCACAGGCTTGAGTATTTTCCGAGCAAAGAATTTGTGGAAGAAAACAAAGTGCAGTTGATTGCGCCAAAAGGCTCTGTGATTTTTTTCGACAGCATGTTGTATCACTGTGCCGGAAACAATGTTTCAACAGCAATAAGATACGGCATCAACAATATGTTTGTTGTGCCGGTATTGAAGCAACAAATTGATGTGGCATCAGTTGCAGACAAGATAAGCGATGAAAAAGAAGTGCAAAACATTTTGGGCTTTGACTTCAGATTGGAAAACAATGTGAATGATTACAGGCAGAGAAAACTGAAAAAAAATGAGCAGCAAAATTCTTAGCGGAGTTGAACAATATTATTCCCAAAAGATTGCAGAGCATGGCAATACTTCTTTGGGTGCAGATTGGAATTCAAAAGAATCTCAATACCTGCGCTTTGAGCAATTATCAAAAGTAATTACCGATGCCAAACCCTTTAGCCTGCTTGATTACGGATGCGGGTATGGCGAATATGTCAATTATCTTTCGCTCAATTTTTCTGCGGATTTATTTACATACACAGGATATGATGTTTCGGAAAAAATGATTGCCGCAGCAAACGAATTATTTGCAAACCGTACGAATGTTTTGTTTACAAAAAAGCTACCGGCAACAAAATTTGATTACACAATTGCGAGTGGAATTTTTAATGTAAAACTTGACCTTGCATCAGAAAAAGAATGGCTGGAATATATTGTCAATACACTTACTGAAATGGATGCTTGTTCGGAAAAAGGATTTGCATTTAACGCGCTTACAAAATATTCCGATAAAGAATTTATGAAAGACTATCTCTATTATGCCGACCCGCTTTTTTTATTCAATTACTGCAAAGAAAATTTTTCGCGCAATGTGGCGTTGCTGCACGATTACGGTTTGTATGAATTTACTTTAATTATCAGGAAATGAAATCAAAAAAGTTAATCATTTTCGGAACGGGTGATATTGCACAAATTGCCAAGTATTACTTTGACATTGATTCCGGTTATGAACCCGTAGCTTTTACGGTGGACAGAGAGTTTTGCAAAGAGCAAACTTTTGAAAAATTGCCGTTGATTCCCTTTGATGAAATTGAGCAAAAACTGAATGTTAATGAGCATGAAATGTTTATTGCTTTGAGCTATGCTCAGATGAATAAATTACGCGCAAAAAAATATGCCGAAGCAAAAATGAAAGGCTACAAAATTGCTTCTTACATCAGTTCAAAGTGTACTTACCTATCCCAGTTTCAGCCGGGCGAAAACGCATTTATTTTTGAGGATAACACGGTGCAGCCATTTGTAAAAATCGGTGATAACGTAACGTTGTGGAGCGGCAATCATATCGGGCATCATTCTGTTATCGAAAGTCATAATTTTATCAGCTCGCATGTTGTAATATCGGGGCATTGCAAAATCAACTCTTTTTGTTTTTTGGGTGTCAATGCTGCATTGGCGCACAAAGTTGAACTTGCAGAAGGCACACTTTTGGGCGTGGGTGTTGTAATCAGTAAAAATACAGAAACCGATGGCGTGTATGTTTCTCCCCGCCCGTTGAAATTAGATAAAAAAAGCAGCGACATAAAGCTCTGAGATGCGTTGGAAAAAACTTGGAAATATTTTTTGTCCTCCGGGTAATCTTCCGTTGCTGCAAAGCCATGCAGCTAATCCTTTGGCTGTTCATTTAGATGAAAATATTTTCAGGATTTTTTACAGCGGAAGGGATGAACACAACAAATCATCCGTAGGCTTTGTGGATTTTGATATTGCACAATTGAAAGTTATTCATTCATGCGATTCTCCTGTGTTTACTTACGGTGCAGAAAATACTTTTTATGCGCATGGTGTCAGCATTGGAAACATGTATCAGGCTGCCGGAGAAAATTACATTTTGTTCATGGGCTGGCAGGTGCCGAAGGTCGGGCATTGGCGGGGTGAAGTTGGCAGACTTCAAATAAAAAACAACATTGAATTTTCTTTGAATCCTGAAATGCCGTTTATGAAAATTGATGAAGAAGATGCTGTTAGTTTGTCCTATCCTTGGGTGGTGTTTCACGAAGGGAAATATAAAATGTGGTATGGCTCAACTGTTGATTGGGATTCAGAAAACGGAGAGATGATTCACTTAATAAAATACGCAACATCAAGTGATGCAATTCATTGGAAAAAACACGGAATTGCAATTCCGTTTTCGGTTGGTGTGGCACAAGCCTTTTCCAGACCAACGGTTGTGATTGACAACAAAGGCTACAATATGTGGTATTCCTATCGTTCGGGCGATGGAACTCCTTACAGAATCGGGTATGCGCACAGCATTGACGGAATCAACTGGACAAGAAAACACAATGAAACGGGCATAGATGTTTCGGAAAATGGATGGGACAGCGAGATGATTTGCTATCCTTTTGTGTTTGATTATTCGGGCGAACGGTATATGTTGTACAACGGAAACGGTTACGGTAAAACCGGATTTGGAATTGCAATTTTAGAACATGACTGACATAGGATTTAATAAACCGTATTTTTCGGGCAACGAGATGGCATACATACAGGATGCCGTTGCACAAAAACATATTTCCGGCAACGGCAAATACACAAAGTTGTGTCATGCTTTTTTTGAAAAGCGGTACGGATTTAAAAAATGCCTGCTCACCACTTCGTGTACCGATGCGCTCGAAATGGCGGCTATCCTATTGGATTTGAAAAACGGGGATGAGGTAATTATGCCTTCCTTCACTTTTGTGAGTACGGCAAATGCTTTTGTATTACGGGGTGCGAAAATCGTTTTTGCCGATAGCAGCAGCAACCATCCCACAATGGATGAAACACAAATCGCATCGCTCATTACGCCCAATACAAAAGCGATTGTTGTGGTGCATTATGCAGGTGTGGCTTGCAACATGGATAAAATCATGGAGCTTGCGGTGGCGCATAACCTGTTTGTGATTGAGGATGCTGCACAAGCCATTGACAGCTTTTATATGAGCAATGACGGAAGCAAAAAACCGCTCGGAAGCATTGGTCATTTAGCTGCTTTTTCTTTTCACGAAACCAAAAACATTATTTCGGGCGAAGGAGGAATGTTGGTTATCAATGATAAAAGATTTATTGACAGAGCTGAAATAATTTGGGAAAAAGGAACCAATCGAAGTGCTTTTTTTAGAGGCGAAGTTGATAAGTATGGGTGGGTTGATATGGGTTCTTCTTTTCTTCCATCTGAAATTATTGCAGCCTTTCTTTTTGCTCAATTAGAATGTCTGGATTTTATTCAAAACAAGCGGAAGGAAATTTGGGAACGTTATTTTAACGGACTTGCTTCATTGGCGCAAGACGGGTTGTTACAGCTTCCCGTATTACCCGATTATGCCACCAATAATGCGCATATTTTCTATGTGGTTTGCAGAACAAAAAATGAGCGGACTGCGCTGATTGAATTTCTGAAATTGAAAAAAATAAATGCGGTATTTCATTATCAGAGCCTTCACAAAAGCAACTTTTATGCTGCAAAACACGATGGAAGAATTTTACAGCATTGCGATAAATTTACCGACACTTTGTTAAGGCTTCCTTTCTATTTTGAATTGACATACGCGGAGCAAGACTTTGTGATGGATACGATAAAAGATTTCTTCAAGAAAGCGTAATTCAATTTACTTTTTCGAATTCTTCCTTGCTGTATTATTTTTTGTTGGTGCATGACGAAAGCATAATTAGTTACCTCTAAAAAAAACATTAACAACTCTATTGAAAAACTAACGCAACAAACGGGCTTCATTATCAGTAAAACAAAGTAACCTAAGTGAAGAACCATGAAACCGAGAGCCTTATTTTACCCAAAAAAATGCGAGCCGTTTCCATTGCAGAAATTGTTCTTGCTGCTTCTCGCTGTAGTTTTTTACGCTTCATCAACTTTTGCGCAGGGAGTTTGTAGTTCCCTGAAAGCAAATGCCGGACGGGACACTTCAATTTGTAAAGGCACAAATTTTACGGTTGGCGCATCGCCAACAGCAACGGGAGGTTTGGCTCCTTACACCTACCAGTGGACAGCGATTAACGACACACTTTCATCCACCGTTTTTGCCAATCCCTTAGCCAGCCCATATAAAAACAGCACGTACATCATCCGGGTTACCGATGCCAACGGCTGCATTGCCCGCGACACAATGATTATCACCGTGGGTACTTGTAATGTAGTATGCAATGGCGCAACGGGCCCAAATTTACTCGGCTCAATGGGAACATTCAGTTCGCCATACATCACACCAAACAACACAACGTCTGCGGCATGTATTCGTAATGGAACTGCTGCCGCGCCATTTGATAATATTGGCAATCCAAAACCAAATCAAACAACTTATGTGTATTCACAAACTAATGGCGGTTTGTGTCCAGAAGGCAGATATACTTTTGTAAAAGCCTTGGGGGACGGACCTGTTGCAAACTGTTTGCACTACGATTTCAGAGGAGCCGACAGAACAGGCGATGGCGGCTACTTTATGGCAATCAACGGCTCGCCCAATCAAACTTCTTTTGGCGCTACATTTTTCAAATTAGATTCCATACCCGTTTGCCCCAACACTGATTACGAATTCAGCGCATGGCTCGCAAATCTGAAAACAGGAACACAAACGCATCCGGCAGGTTCATTTCCCAACATTGCTTTTTTCATCAATAATGTGATTAACCCCTCAGTTGGTTTATAAAGTTTAATCACTTCACCTTCTGATGAC
>CAZSEG010000024.1:14279-28578 GCA_964605875.1 uncultured Chitinophagaceae bacterium | reverse complement strand
GAAACATCATTAGTCTGCCCTGTTGCGCCATGCTGCTCAGGCTCATTGCTCCCTGTGATGTTGGTATTATTTTGTTGCTGCTGCGCTTGCTTTCTTGGCTTTCCAGAGTGGGCAATAAGCCACACTCTGTTGCGTACGTGCCATGCACCGATGGCACAAGCCGGAATAATAAACGGCACTTGGGTGTAACCGATGCTTTCCAGGTCAGCAATCTTCGTGTCGAGTACCATGTTGCTGATTGTTCCAGCAACATTTTCGTTAATAATCCAACGGGGTCGGTATTGGTCAATAAGCCGGAAATATTCTGCCCAGAGGTAACGGTCATCTGACATGCCTTTTCGCTGCCCGGCAAGGCTGTGTGGCTGGCACGGGTCTCCGCCCAACATGATTTCAACAAGTTCAACAGGTTGTCTGTTACCTTTTCCGATATGTTTAATGTCTGCATAAATTTTTGAGTTGGGAAAGTTTTGTTTTAAAACACGTCTGCGCGTTTTCTCTTTTTCGCAGTGCCACAACACTTGCATTCCCGCAGCTTCCGCAGCGAGCGCGAAACCATCGCATGAGCCTGAAAAAAGTGAGCCTACGGTGTATTTCATTTGTTATTTGAGTGTCCGCAACTGTAACAAGTCGTTACATCACTTAGATTGATACTAATGTTGGATGAGCCGCATTCGGCACAACGAAGTCCGACAGGAAACACCTGTGTATCACGTTCTTTAATCCATTTTTCAATGACCTGAATGTTTTCTTTCGTGGCTTCCGGCTGCTTAATTTCTATTGTATTTTCGTAGTCGGTAATCGCCCACGAAAGTTTGTTCCACAGGTGTTTTAACTCCGGCTCTGTTGCGCCTTTGCCATATTCGATTTGCCGTGCTATATCATTTAATACTTCTCTGAACTTTTCCATGTTGTTGTTTTTAAAATGGCAAATCAGAATCATCAGGAAAAACAGGAGTGTCAAATTCTATTACAGATTTAATACCTTCAGTAGATTCAAATCCTAAACCCTGACAAGCCATTCCAACCATTCCAAACTGAAATGTCAAAACAGGATTTACGCCACAAGGCAATGAAGTGGATGCGCACCAACCTTTTTGAAAATGCTTGCAACCAAAGCATTCACTTATGTTGGTATAATACTCATTTACCTTTTTACCACCGGGAAAAGACATTGCTTTCTCCCAACGCGCTTTCCTTTCATCTTCTGTGTATTCTGAAATTTTGCGCCCAAGAATCTGTTCAAACGAACTCATCTTACATATTTCATCAAATGGCAGTGGGTAAATTTCCCTGTGTTGTTTTATATCCATTTTATGTTGAATTTTTAGTTACTTATTTCTCACTGCTTTAAAAAAGTGCCGTCTTTCCGGCTGCCATCACCTAACCTGCGGTGAGCCGCGTTCCCTATTGTTCAGAGACCAATACCGCTTATGTTTTAACCTCGCTTTGCGGTAACGAAGGCACTCCATGCGCAGGAGCAAGCTGGTTGAAACAACCACGAATCGCCAAAGGGCTATCGGCTGTGCTGAGGGCTGGAATCGAACCAGCAATTACACTTAACCCTGTGCGGAGATTTGCTACTATCCACTACAACGCGATGCAGTAGATTTCACCAATCCGAGCGTCTGCCATTCCGCCACCTCAGCATACCACTAAACCATTTCTGCAAAAAAATGACAACCCGAAGGCTGGTGTTTAGTGGTGTTTTAAAGAACGATTTTTGTTGCTCCGGTGCGGGAGTTGAACCCGCATAATTGAGCCGCTCTCACCGGAAACCCTGCTTTCTGATAGCAATTCACAACGTCAGAAAAGCAACAGCCAAAAGTTAATGACTAAAACCATCTATGCACTCCAACACCAAATTGCACCACATAGCCCGCCTCTTTGTAGCTCTATCGCTTTTTTCATACCACCATTTCGGGCGGTATTTAATCGGCAAATCCAGTGGATATGCCTTGCGTTGCAATGCCTGAATAATGCCTTCCTTTTTGTCTGCGTTATCATGGAGGAAGTTGATAATTTTCAAATCAATACTGCACGTCATAACCCTGCCTCCTCTTTTTTAGGCTCAACAAAAAAGGTTTCAGCCTGTTCAACCTTAATTCCGCATTTGCTGAATTTGCTGCTTACATCAGTGTCCTCACGTTTAGCCAATAAACCTTCTTTGTCCACTTCTTCTTTGGTGCGAACAAAATCCGGCAGAAACTCTTTTACCAAATTGAGGGAGCTACTCCAAGTGAAGCCTTTCAGCGTTTTCAGCGCAGGCGTTCCGGTGCGGAATCCCAACTTTCCATGCACTAATTCAATGCTTCTTTTTTGGGTGAATAGTTCGGGAGAATTAGTAGCGAAGTGTTGCAATTTTTCAAACGCATCCGTTTTGGTTTTTTCCAAAGCGGTAAGTTCATCCTGATACTTATCGCGAATCTTGGTAATCGCGATGTCCATTTGCGCATACGTCTTTTGATACTTAGCGTCTGCTGTTGCGTATTCTGCAAATATGCTTTCGGCATCTGTAACGCTGATGTTTTCGGTAATCAGCTTTTTAACCTCTCTTGTTTTTGACATGATTGTTTATTTTGATTGTTATTAAATACTTGTTTGAGCAGGCAACGGCAGAGCTACCTGCACACCTTGTTTCCACCTGCGGTTTATTTCATCGTTCAACTCTTTCATTTGCTCCCACAGGTCATACACATTTCCGTATTCTGTTTTGGCAGTCATGTTTTGAACGTTTGCCTCTAAGCGCAGCGATTCGTGGTAAAGCCATGAATCGGGCTTTTGCTGAATTTCCGGGTAATAGATTATTTCACTCATTGCCTGTTTGCGTTTATGCGGTTAAGAACTTTGTGATATTTCTCGCGAAACGCTTCCTCCGTTTCGTAGTGTTTGGCGAAGGCGCGTTGTGTGTGATACACCGCCTGACACGCAGAATAGCGCAGGTACTTTGCAAATGCGTTAATGCTTATTTCGGGATAATTGTCTAAGGCGATTTTCACAATCACTTTGCGGCAGTCGGGTAATGGATACTTTCTGTCTTTATCGAAAAGCAGGTAAAAGTCAATGCCAAAGGTTTCGGCTGTGGCATGACACAACTCGTTCACAAAGTCTTTTTGCGAAAGAGATAATTGACTTATGTTTCTCATTTCACAACCTCCTTTACTTTTTTGTGTTCGCTAATAGAAACATCCGCCCACGCCTCACTCATCAGCACGTTCCAACTATCCTCCATTACTGCTTTTGGCGGGTAGCTTTCCACCGATTCCGGTGCGTGAATCATGTGCCATCTTTCGCGCATTGTGCTATGGTTATTGCGCACGTTTTGAAACAGGTTTACAAATACTTCCTCGCGTTGCATCCACTGTGATTTCCACCATTTCCAAAACGATGGGCAGGCTTTCAGCAAGTCCACACACATGGTGTCGTTGCTGCTGTACCATTGCAAGAAGTCCACGCCTGCATCAAAGAATTTATTGATATAAGTTTCATCTCCTATGTTGCACAGGCGTTTGATTAGTTGGTTTGATTCCATAACTCTTCGGTGTTTTTATGTTTGAAGATTTGAACCGTTTTAGGCGCGCTGATGTAGCGACCGTGTGAAAAGACTTTGCCGTTATCAAAATACAGTTTCACATCGCTTGCATGGAGGTGGTCTTTACATCCATCGGTTTGCCCCCTGCCTGTGCCAAAGGCAACCATCAGCAGGCATATTGTGCGCTTGCGGAAGCGATGCCGGAAGTCATCCAATTGTTCGGGCGTTAAGCCCATGTATTTGATGCTGTCTATAACTACCAAGCGATACTTGTTAGCTACGATTTTGCGACACAGGTCATCATAGTTTAACTTGTTGCCGAAGTACAGTTTTTGAGAACTGATATTGAATTGCTTAATCCTGTCTTGGATGGTTTTATTGATGCCTTCCTCATGCGAATTGTAAAGAGCCTTACCGATGTTAGCGGCAAACCAATCGGCAAAGCGTAGCGCAAAAACAGACTTGCCGCTACCGCTCTTTCCGTAAAGCGTACCGATAAATTTAGAATCCACATCGCCCATAATGTTGCGGAACTCATCGTTCAGCAGCATCGGGTTGTACTTCTTTTCGCGGATGGCTTTAACGCTGAAAATACCGCGCTCTACGATTATTTTTTTATCCGGGAATAAAACCCCTGTGTTGTTATTTGCCATGTTATGCTTCGGTTGTTTGGTTGAATAAATTTTGTTCTGCTGACGGCAACAGGTTCTTGCAGCCTGTTATGTTTGCATCTACCATCACCTCCATAGATTTTGCGCGTTGCAACGCTTCCGGTGTGCGGTTTTTGAAATAGGCTTTTTGCGCAAGGCGCATAGTTTCCACCTGCTCTACTAATTGCTCAAATCGCAGTTGTAATAATTGATTGTCCATGATGCTGTTTTGTTTATGATGAATGATTATTTGCGTTTTAAAACGGTTTCAACCTTCCTGCGCACCCTGCGCAAGTCAAATTCGCTGTCCTCAACAATGTCGCGGATTTCGCTTTCATCGGTGATGCCGTTTGCTTGACAAACAGCCGCGATGTCCACAGGCTTAACGCTTTCAGCCTTAATGTACCTGCGCCCCAAACGGCTGTGTATTTCCTGATAGCCGGGTTTGTTTAAAGCCAAACCGCGCTTCATACGCTTCTCAAATTGGTCAGTGGCAAGCATCACTATGCCGCAATCGCCTTCGAGCCTGTTATAGAGCGTAATGAAGAAATACAACACCTTATCAGAAAGCCTGTTCACTTCATCAATAATGATAAGCGGACATTCGCCTTGTTTGAGGCGTTGCGCCAGTTCGTTCAGCAGTTCGGCTTTGGTGTAGCCTGCGGGTTCAAAACCCATTTTCACCGCCAACTCCGAAAGAAAGTATTTCGGATTCCAATGCTCCTCGCATTGCAGCAGGTAGCTTTCGCGGCTGCCTGCGGTGTGCTGCTTTGCCGTTTCGCTTTTGCCGCTTCCTGCGGGGTTCACTATCGCGTAAACCATGCCGCGCTGCTGCGCATCGGTGAGCAGTTGCGAAATGATGCGGTTGGTGGCTGTTTTGGCTACGCTCCAGCCCGCGCTTTTAAGGTTCAGTTTTTTAGCAAGTTCGCGCCATTTCTTATCTGCAATGGCTTCCCATTTTCCTGCGCGGATGTGCGAAAGGTAGGCATCGCTGATGCCTAATTCGGTGGCGGCTTTGCTTGCGCTGCCTTTTTGCGCTGCAAACGCCTGTACTGCGCTTGCGATTTGTGTTTTTGCTTCCGTTGTCATGTTTATGCTTGTTTTGTTGTGAACGTTTATATCCTGTTGTCAATGCTCAAATCGCGGTCATCTTCCCATATATCTGTTTCCTGTTTCATTACCCGCGCTACTGTTTCTTTCACCCGCACTTTGTTTGCATTCGGGTTATTCAATCCTTCACCCCAATTCACACGCTCAGTATTACCCGCGAACCAAGCCTTATCACCCCTTCTTTCACCCACTAACACATTCACTAACTTCATTTCTCCCTCCGCGTGGTCTTGCACCGCACGGTGTACGCGGATGGCTTCAACCGCTTTAGCCACAAACTGCAAATCGCCCGTGCTGGTTTCTTTGTAAAGCATCAAATGGCTAAGGTCATCGGGGTTGTAGCGGACATGAAATTGAGCGTAGGTGTATTTGCGCCTAAATTCGGTGTCGGGGAATCCTTCACTGTTCACTACTTCAAATTCGTAATCCACGCTGCGGTGTGTCATGGTGATGCCATCGGCATAGTAAGTTATCGGCAGTTCGTTCCAATCGTAGAACACATCCTGTGTTTCTAATTCGGTAAGCGGATGTGTTTGCGGGTTGATGCTTGTGCGGTACATCTCCATTCGCGCAATGCCTGTTTTGTGGTGAGGCGCGTTGTTCCAGTCGTTGCGCTTTTCTAAGTAAGCTGCAATTGCTTCTTCTTTGGATGGCAGGTTTTGCGTGTTGGCAAGGATGAACTCCATGTTTACTTTACTGCGGTCTGATTTTGCTTGGTTGTTCATTCCGGTGAAGAACCAAAGCAGCCGCAGGTGTTGGCTTTGGAAGCGACCAAATGCGCTTTCGATAGATTTTGATTGCGGGTTGTTCGGTTGCGAGTTCCAAGCGTGTAAGCCTACTTTATTCAGGAAGTCCATGCGCGTACCGCCCTGATTGTCCACCACTATTTGGTAAGGTCTGCAACCTGCCGTTTTCACCGCCTGCTTAAATGCGATTTGTGCGAACTCACCTTCTTTACCGCTATGCCCTTCCCATAAGCCGCAGCCTATAAATGCTTCGCTATAATCGTCCATCACTTCATACACCCACAACTTTGCCTGCCTGCCTTTTTCATCGCGGTAGTAAAGATTTATCTTAGTGCCGTCCCCGTACCACAAAGCATTGGCGCAGCTTGCGCGGTGTGTTTTGAGCCTGTAACCGTAATCGTTCAGGGCTTTGCCCATTCCTTCGCGCGATGCGTACCATAGCGGCACGATGTGCGGTTGGTGTAAGAACTTATGCAGTGTAGTGGCATCTTTAATAGCTTCCCAACCGTGTTGTTTGGCTTTAACGTTGTAGTGCAACCAAAGCATATCTATACTGATTTTTGGCGCGGGTTTGCCGTATTCTGCAATCAGCCATTGGTCTGATTCATCGGTGCGCTTTTTGGCGTTTTTCATACCGTTGTAACCCTTAATCAGCCAATCGTATTTTTCGCGTTTATAATTGGCAAGTTCAATGGATAGGTTACTTCGGTTGCTTGGTATTTTTACGCCTTCACTTTTGATAAGTACAGCCAGTGCGCTCCAAAAACTTTCTTTGGTGAAGCCCAATGATTTTAGAACTGCGGTGTCTTTTTGCAGTCGTAGAATCATGTTGAGCCATGATGCTGCTTTGGTGTATTCGTCTATTTCTTTTTCGGTAAGAAAATCGTTGGTGTTAGGGTGTTTTTTGCCAGCGTAGTAGCTGCGGGCTTCGTGGTCGGTGAACACATAATTTAAAAGGGTTGCTTTCTTCAAATAATCTTCGGGTGTGGATTTTAAATAGCGTTCAACAGCCGTTTTGTATTCGGCTTTCAGTTCCTGCCATTTAAGAAAGAAATGTTGATAGCCGATGATTGTAATAAACTCCCAACCTGCACTATTACGGCTACGTGCTAACTTAATAGTGTTTTCACTGATGCCTGCGGTTTTGCATAACACTGTGCTTACAAGTGTTGCCGTTGGCGTGAGTAATATGTGCTGCTGGATGTTTTGCATGGGTTAGGTGTTTTTTTTGATAAAATTTAAACACACAACAGCATCGGAAACAGTGTTAAACGTTACACTCACGTTGCTATCACCATCAGGAACAGCAATTTGAAATTTAGGGGTATGCCACTTGTGAGCTAAAAAGTCAAGCATCATTGCCTTTTCGCAGATTTCGCTTTCAAACTCTGTACCCAAAAAGATTGTCTTGCCTTTTCTTGTCATGGCTTTGCTGTTTGTTTTAGTTCGTACATTAAAGTTTGTGGGGTGTCTATTAGCAGTTTAGCAGCACCGAGTTTCATTGCTGCAACTACTGCTTTCATTACCTCTGAATTTTTAGTGTACACGCCATTTAATGCGCCATACTGTTGCCCTCTGTGAATGATTGCTTTCATGGTTATGCGATTTGCTTTTTTAAATTTTTGCCTGCGGTTTTTATATACACTATATCTATGTCTAATTGCGCCTTTATCTTTCTTCTAAGTCTCATACCTAACTGTGCAATTCGGTAATAGGATTGAATAGTTTGGCGGCTAACGCCCAAAGCCTCAGCTACTTTAGCAGAGGTCAGTCGCTTTTTTTTGACAGCCTCTCTAAACTGAAAGCCTTCGGGCAATATATTTGTTTGGGGTTTCGGGATTTGAAGGCTTTTTAAAAAGTAAATTTTCTCATCTCGCAACTCTATGAGCTCTTTTTGCAAGCGTATTGTTTCCTGCATGGCACTGATGGCGTGTTCGTATATTTCAACTGTTGTCATGCTGCTAATACTTTTTGTAATTGAGAATATTTTTTAGTGTATGCGCGTTTCACTTCATCGCTGATGGGTGAAGTGTAATCACCTCTTAGAATTGCATACACCGAGTTGTTAGCTATCCCAAAGTCCTCTGCAATTTTTTTCACAGCAAGTGTTTTGGTTTGGTCTCGTATTACTCTTGGTTTTTTCTTTAGCTTTGTTTTTAGCATGGTTGCATTTCTTTAAGTGCAATGCAAATATATGACAGTATTTCTAACACTTGCAAGTTTTACTAACACTTTTTTATGCAGATAGGAGACAAATTGAAAAAAATAAGGATTGACGGGGGTTTCAGCCAAGATGTTTTTTCTAATATTATTGGATTAAAACGAGCAAACTACTCTTTGATTGAGAATAATAAGCAAAAACCAACGTTAGAAACACTGTCAAAACTTGCAAGAAAATTCAATGTCAATTTGAATGAATTGATAGCAGAAACAACAATTGCAGGAAATGCTGGGATGAAGAATACCAATGATGCGGAGTTGATAGCTACGCAGCAAGAATTAATAGCTACGCAGCGTGAGTTGATAGCTACGCTTAAAAAGCAAATAGCCGCCTACGAAGAGGCGGCTAATAAAAATAAAAAGGCTGCGTGATGTGGGTAGTGTACGGAGGGCTATTCAAATGTAGCTAACTCTACTTGTGTGCCATATCTTTCGGCTTCCTCACCAATATCAATAGCAAGGCATTCAATTATTTTTGTTTTTCCGGCAGGTATATTCATACCAGTGCCAATTCCAGAGCCTACAACATTGTCTTTCGTGTCAGCGAACAATACCTTTAGTTGGCATATTTTACACAGCCTGTTACTTGTATTTTCAACGGTAACATAGACATGAATATTTCCAAGTGCATCACCCTTATCGGTTGATTTTAGTATTTTAATTTTAGAATCATCGGGTCTCAGTTCTGTTTTGCTGTTTTGTATTTTTAGATTTCCGTCTTTATCAACGCTTGTGCCATTGCAAGATGTAAGTAACATTGCCGCCATTGAGAAAAATATCACCGATAAATACTTCATCTGTTCTAATTTTAATCAAATCTAATAATCAAATTCTAATCAGCAATATTCACTTGCATTCCAAAGCCTGCAATTACTGCTTGTTCATATTCCTTATACACAAATGCACTGTCATCCGCTTCGGCAGCTTCGTATTCATACACTACCACAATCACGCTTGTAAACGTTGCATCGGGCAGTGTGCTGCTGCGCATCAGGTTGCCGTATCCGCAGGGCGCAAAGCCCTGTAAGGCAGCGTGTACCACTTTTTCAAACAGCAGGTGCGCCATGCGCTGCGCTGCCTGCGCATCGTTGTAGCGTTCAATGTTGTAGGTGTCTAAAAAAGATTTCATAACGCAGTACACTCTTATGCCGCCCGTGCCGCGTTGTGTGCCCTGCCCCTGTGTTTGCCATTGGGTGGGTAGAAACTCTATGTACACAGCCGGGTAGTTGGCAGGTAAATGGACTTCGGGGTTTTCAAATTGCCCGTTGTAGAGGTCTGTGTGTTTCAGCCCCGGCACTGCCGCTTTCAGCCTTTTGGCAATATCAATATACGCTGCTGTGTTCATCTTTCAATTTGCTTTATTCTGTTTTCAAAAATTACGTTTAGACGTTTCATAAAAAACGCACTGTCGCCCATGTATTGGCGTTGAGGTATATTCATTTTCACAACACGTGTAAAGGCTTTTACAAATACCACACCACTGCTTTGTTTCTCAAACTTTACACCTGTGCTTCGCTTGCCTTCTTTACCCTTTGCAGCTTTGTATGTATTGCGCCAATCATATTTGCGCCTGTGTGCTTTTACCTTTTGCGTAACGCTGCCTTTGAATCCTTCATTGTGCGCCTGAGCATAAGGCATATTGGCGGTGATGGTAACACCGCGCTCGCTGATGTTGCTGATATGGATGCTGTTGCGCAACCTGCCCTTAAGAATCAGCAATGCACGTTTTTTTCCTTTGTAGTAACCGCGCAGCTTCCACTTCTTAAACCCTGTGTCCACCCACCCGCCAAACCGGAATCTGTCCTTGCTGAAATTCACAGCTTCGCGTCCGGCAATTTCGGGCAACTTTTTCCGCAGGCGTTGCGCTTCCTGCAATTGCCGCTTTGGTGATTTTCCTGAATGTTGTAATGGCATTTAAAAATGTTTTATATTTGTGTTTGAAAGGAGGCAGCAGGTCAGCCCTTGCAAGGTTCAAACCTTGTGGAAGCGGGTAGATAGTCAGCCTCCTTTTCTTTTTACTAAAATTCCGTTGCGCTCCACATCGCGGTCTGCTAAATACCATGTCTTAATTTCTATCGGTTTTTTTGCGCTGAACACTGCGGGTATAAAAAGCATTTTATTGCGCAGGTGTTTCACATACATATATCCGAACCTGTCGCCAGCCGTGCGCTGAAACCAAACCTCATCGGGGCTTTCAATGGTTGGCAATATCAGTTCAACTAAATTTTGCCGCTCCTGTTTAATATACTGTTCCTCCAGATGTTTATCAAATTGCTTTTTGCTGAACAACAAGGCACGTCCGGCATAATCATTAACCAACTCGTTTGCCACATTTTCCTGATACCATTTTTGCGCATCTTCTTTTGTTTTTTCTTTTGGCACTTCCGGCAGGTTTGATTTATCAATGTCGCTCCACTTAGGCAGGTTATAAGCGGTTACACCAAGTTTGCTGCCATCAAACTTTTTGATGTATTGCTGGCTTTCGGTAAATGCAACCTGCAACTCTGCGCGGTTTTTATCAAAGCCGCTTTTGCGCATCTTATCCAACTCACTTTGCGTTTCGTTTTCGTTGTAGCTTTTAGCGAGATCATCCATCGCTTTGTCATAGGTGTATAACTTGCTTTCATCATAGTATGCAAGCGGTTTCACGTAACATCGACAATTCCATCCGTTTGGCGGATATATGATGTCCCAAATAGGGTCATCCCAACGGAATACTTTTCCATGCAATGCGCGGTGAGGGTCTCTTACTCTCGAATCGCCAACCGACAAATATTGCCAGTAAGGGTATTCATCTGATACGCCTCTCATGCGGTGATATTCAGCCGCATTTTGCCCCGTAGCCCACACGTTGTTATACTCTGTATTCAGGTACTTTTTGCTGTAACTGTCCATTACAGGCGTGGCGGCTTTTTCAAACTCCTCAAAGGTTTTGTTATCGCGCGCCAATGCGTTTAGCTCCTGCACCATCGCCACCGTTTTGCCCGCGCTGAAATGGAAAATGTTTGCTTCCATCATGGTGTAAGCAAGGTAATCGGGCGTATCGTAATCAACGCCCAATCCGGGCGGGTTATATTCGTTTTTAAAAGTTGCAGGCTTACCGCTAAATCCCTTCCACAATGCTTCGCGCAAAAGCGAAGCCGTAGCATCGCAATAGCTGAAATTTATTTGCTGCTGATTTTCATAAACAGATTTTAAAACCTCATTGTAAGAAGCAGTTAATGCCTGAAACAACGAATGCGATAAATGCACTTCGGCATCAGGGCAACACAGGTGTTGCATATTTGTAATTGCACGAACGCCTTTGTTGGCAGGCTCACCCTCATCATCTTCGGGGTTAGGTTCTTTTTCTTTACCTTTTGTACCCCCCTCGTTGCCCCCACTTTTCTCCTTTCCATCGCCCACGCCTTTGTGTTTTTTGCCTGTAATAGGCACACCGTACTGGTCTATAAAAAACTTTTCATCAATATCATATTCTTGCAATAATCCACTGTACACCGCCCATTCATTAGCGTTAAACGTAGCTTGCTTTGGATAGTAGAACTCAAAGTTTTTCAGCCCGTAGCCGTGAACATCTAATTTTGGCATGATTTCCTCATTCACCCAAATTTCAGTTTGCAAACGGTTTTCGTCTGCCGCCTCATTGCTGGTATCCTGATGTACTTCTGCCTGTGCGCGGCTGCCGTTTGCGCCTACTTCGCTTGTCATGGTTTCGCCCAATACCATCACCGTTATTTCCTGATTAACAGCAAGCCGCAACTTATCGAATACATTGTAGGTGTCGGTGCGCTGTGTTTCGGCAAACTTCATTTCTTCGCCTGTGTGAAAAACACCATACGCAGCTTTGCCCATATCGCGCAAAGCCTTTTCAATCCTGTCAATATCTGTCTTGCGGGTGTTGTCTGTAACAACATAGCGGATTGGCAAACCGAACACTTCACAAAATTCACTCCACGCAATCATAGCGTTGCGTTTGAACATGATGCCGGGCGCGGCAGGGTTTAAATAACCTAACTTGTTGCCGCGTCCGGCATTAGCTTCAAATAAATATTTGTTAAGTGAAGTGCTATCGCGGTAATTTATTAGCTTGTCTTCGCCTAAATCAGGAATGTAGCTGCCGAACTCCGGTACTACATTTCGTCTTTCAACCAGTCCTATCTCCTTAATGCCTTCGGCATCAATCTTTTTTATCTCTACTAATGAATGCCCGAAAAACTTCGATTCAATTTTGTAGGATAACAATTCATACATCCAACCCTTCGTGAGCAATTTAGTTGCTTCTTTATCCGGCTTGCCGCTTTTCTTTTCGCGCAATAAAAAAGGATGCTGACAAACGTGCCTGTTAAACCTGTTCATCAGGTTTATCATATACGGGTCTAACCGAAGTTCCTCGCACAAGTCAATGTAATAACGCCTGCGTGGTTTTTCATGGTGTTCAGCCATTGCCAATGCCGCGCGCCAGTCGTTTATATCCTTACGGCTGCGGTAGTGCGCCTGCTCCACAATTCGGATAATCTTTTTGTCTTCAACCTTCTTGTTTTCGGGCGAAGCGATTAGAGGCACTTTACGGCTCGAAATTTTATTTTTTGGCACTGTCATACTTACAAGGGGGTGTTTTTTAAAATTAAACGTTTTTAAACGGCTTTTAAACGCTTCTGCAAAAGGGGGTGTATCAATATTCGCTGTTAAACCGTCCCCTGTCACTCAATCGCCATAAACCTGCATCGGGTTGTCCGTCTCCGTCTTCATCAATAAAGGGTAATCCTTCGGGAGACATTTTGCCGTCCCGCACTTCGCGCAGCCATTTAATCGCGGCATCATATCTTATCTGCCTTATTTCGGGAATTTGGTTCGGGTCTATCCGCGCATGGAGGTGGTACAGCATTATATCAACGGCAATTCTTATGATTGACTTATGCCGCGAATTGCCAACTGCTGAAAAGATTGCATTTGTATTATAGCTTGCATTGAGATAGTCTTTTATCTCTGCAATAGCCATAGCTTCGGATTCATCCTTTGCGCCCGCATCTTCATCCAACACCTGCAACAGGTGGTCTATTTTTATGATGGTTTGTAAATCGCTGTCTGTTAGAAATGTCATTTTAGATTTATGATTTATGCGCGGCAAAATTTGAAACCCACAATAGCCAACAAGTGTTCCACTCCGGCACGATTCCCTATATCATCTTTGAAATAGAATAGTTCGCCATCGCCTGAATTATCTTCTATGAATGTAAAGCCCGTACTGTCGTTGTCAATAAACAGGCTTATTTTGTCAGAAACGCCCATTGCGTAATTCCACTGCCCACGCTCTGTGAGGCTGTCGAACTCTTCTTTAATTCTTTTGTAATTCATTTGATATTTATTTAAAAAGTTTTCAAATCGTTTTTGGTAAAAATTTTCACTTCGTTATGAAGGAATAAATGCCGCTCGCTCAACCTGCGGCATTGCAGCCCTGCAAGAATTTTGCCGCCTGATTTTATAGACAGCTTAAAGGATTCTGCCGCCATTGCTTTGTTGCCTGCATTGAAGAACCGCAACACGCTGGATGTGCGGAAATTGCCGATACCTATATTATAGGTGAGCGAGACCATTGCGCCCAACTCATAATCTTCTACACGCCTTTTTAAAAGTTCTTTTACCGCCAGTTCGCGCACGGCATAATCTTCTTTAAGGAACTGCTCTGCCTGCTCGTTCGTGAGCGCGGGAAATAATTCGTAGGCTCTGTTTTTGTTTTCAACTCCTTTGAGTTGCTTGCCTGTTTTCGGGTCAATAATGGCGCGACCGTAGCCCACCGTCCACACATCGGCAGGGCATAATTTCGGCTGCAATCCGATGGCTTTCAAATCGCCATCATGCAGGCTCTCATACTGTTTGATAATTTCAATTGCTTTCTGCATATAATTGTTGTTTAATAAGCGTTTGAATGTGTGTGTGCGCCAATGCGGATTTGAAAGTTGGAAGCGGAATCTTTGAGGTTTAATTTCCATACGCCACCCTCCAAACAATCGGGTGCGTCATCGGGTGTGTTGCTGCCCTCCTCA
>CAZSEG010000024.1:3408-14269 GCA_964605875.1 uncultured Chitinophagaceae bacterium | reverse complement strand
CCCTCCTCATTGGCAAGCAGTTGTTCTATCAGGCGTTGCATATCCTCATTGCCCTTTTCATCTTCACTGAACTCAATAAAGCCGCGTTCAAAAAATGCAGCCATAGCAATGATGCGGCTCAACTTATCGGGCTTGCTGCGCTTATCGCCCACAATAGGAACATACCATCCGCGCAAATCGCCCTCCTCATCAATCTGCGTGAGCTGCATATCCTGAATAAAATTTGCTTCAATGAAGTATTGAACGCTTTCGTTTTTCAGCGTTTCGGCAAGGTCATATAATGCCTTCGCCATTTGCGGTACTGATGCCCTGCGCACCCATGCTTTCAGCACATGGATTTTCCTGCCTGCTTTGCCCAAAAGCAACATTGCTTTATAGTCGCTTGTGGCAGTTGCTTTGTAGCTTGTATCAATATAAACCAACAGGTGGTCGTATTTGCGCAACGGGAGCGGCTTTACAAAATTCATCCACTCGTTTTTGAAGTTCTTGCCTTCTGTAATCGGGTTGTTCATGTACTCGCGCATCCAACCTTTCATGGTGGAATCCGCTTTCACTTCATCCCAATATTCGCGCGTGTATTTTTCGCTCCACGTTGGCTCTCCGGCTTCGTTTACAGCGTTCACTTTGAGGTGTATGTAATTGTTGCGCTGTGCGCCTTCCCAACCTCCACGCTTCACGCTTTCGCGGTATTGACTGCCGCAGTTCGGTATAATGTCTTTTGCTTTTAACGGCTCACCGCTTGCCAGTTTTTGTTCAATGAATGTGCCCATTATTGAATGCTTTGCGAAGCGGTTGTTTTCAAGAATAAAACGCGCTGCGCCTTTGTCGGTTGTGGGTATCAAATCTTCCTGAATCCACTCCACCGCTTCGCCAACGAGCTTTGGGTTTTTGCTCAACTTTTTACTGTCGCTGTCGCTTACTGCAATGTATGTCGGTCTATCGCCTTCGTTGCGTGTACCGCGCGGGCTTTGTCCTAATCCAAGCGCGTAAAATGCGTGTCCGTTTTTGGTTACAAATTCACCCTCTGCCCAATTGCCGCTATTGAACCATTCGCCAAACAATTGTTTGAATCTTTGGTTGTATTGTAACTGCGCCTGTAATGCACCAAGCAAACGAATGGCAGCGGTTTCGCTTTTGCCTACCAACAGCATTACAATACGCTCACCGCGAATTGCCAACCATAAAGGAATGAACAACAAAAAATGTGTGGACTTTGCCGCACCCCGATACCACTCCGCTAAGAAGCGAATGCGGTTATTGTTGGCAATTGCGTACGCTGCAAAAATGTGATACCACGCGCACTTATCTTTTGCAAATTTCGGAAAGCAGTATTCAACAAAATAGGCATAGTCATCTATACATCTTTGCCTGCGCTCCATGATAACATGAAGGGGTTCATCCGCATCAATGAAGGTGCTTGCATCTATTTCCCTGCAATGCTTTTCCCATGCTTTCCAATTTATCTTTTTGCTCATGCCAGGCGTTTTAAAATTTCGGTTTGGTAAGGCAATAGCTGTTTAGCTAAATCTGCATTAGTAATTTTCACAACATTGTTGAGCATGGTGAATGCTTCCATTGCTGTGGATGCACTCAGGCGGTAACTTAGCTTTTCAATTGAGTTGGAAATTTTCACTACCGTATCGGCTTCTTTAGGTGTCATTGCGCGGGGCTTTTTATTCGCATCAACACAACCCTCTTGCACTAACAAGATTTGTTCGTAGAGGAATGCAATAATTTCTTTTGAAGAGTTTAAGCGAATGCCTTTTTCCCATTCCCATTTATCCGCATCGCGCCAGTTCGATAAAGTGTTTTCGCTAACACCTAATTCATCGCTGATTTCGCGTAAGGAATATTGACCGCTCAGGTACAACTCCTTAGCGACTTTGCGCATCGGGTGCGGCTTCGCCCTTCGCTTTGGTTGCGCCTTCTCTACTACTTTCTTTTTTGCCGTTGCTTTTGCAGCCATGTCGCAAAAGTCAATAAAACACACTTTGGATAAGTAAGATTATTTTTATTTCAATGAAATTGAAAAGAAATAAAATAAAAGGAAATTGAAATAGAAAACACAATTTTTTGCTTCGGTGAATAGGTAAGATGTTTGCCCCCGATGAAAGCAAAGTGGTTTACCGTAAATATGAATTTGCCAATACCGGAAGTGTTGGTAAACGGATACATAGGCGCGGAAGACAAGGTAAACTATGCCGATTTTAAAAATGCTATTGACCAAATAAAAGCAGCCGGACACACGCGGGCTAAAATTAAGCTGAATACCGGAGGCGGTGAGATGTTTGAGGGCTTTGCAATTTTCGATTATGCAGCGCAAAGCGGTATTGCTTTTGATGTTGAAATTATAGGCGTAGCGGCAAGCATGGGCAGTGTGCTGATGCTGATTGCCGATGAACTGCCGGACATAACCGAACACGGCAGAATCATGCTGCATAACCCAAAAGCGTTGGTGATGGGTGAGGCTGAAAGCATGGAGGACACCGCCAAAGTAATGAAGGATTTGCGCGGTGATGTAATCAATGTTTTGGTGAAGAAAACGGGTAAAGACAAAGCGACTGTTGAATCGTGGTTTGTTCGTGGTAAGGACACATGGTTTACGGCTAAGGAAGCGAAGAAAGCAGGATTGGTGCGCAACATCATTAAAGGTACTCCTGCGCCAAAACAAGAACCGCCAAAGAATGCCAGCGAGCGCGATGTGTGGCAGGTGTATAATTCAATTGTAACTAATCAAAATTCAGATATGCTAAGTGTAACGATGCTTGCAAAATTAGCGTTGCCGAAAGATGCAACCGCCTCAGATATTGAGGCAAAAATAAATTCATTGCTGGAAGAAAAAGACGGCAAAATTTTAAACCTGACTAATGAAAACGCAGGGTTGAAAAAACAAATCAGCGATGCCGCAACTGCCGCAACTGCTGCGCTGAAAGCCAAAGGCGAAGCCTTCTTTAATAAGTTGGTGGAAGGCAAAAAAATCACTGCTGATAAGAAAGAAAAATTCATTGCCGCATACATAGCTGATGTCGATTCAATTGAGGAGGTGTATGGCAATGTTGCGGGTGTGCCAAACATTGAAACGAAAGGTGGTAAAGGTGCAGGCTCTGCCAAACCAAAAAGCGAATGGTCTGTTGCTGATTACCAAGCCAACAACGCAATGGATGAATTAGAGCAGTTGCGCGTGAGCAATAAGGATGAATATGATGCAGTGTTTGCGCGATACAATAAGGAATTAAAGGAAAGATCGGCAGGCAGTAAGCAGTAAAATTTTAAAAAACGAAAAACAATAAATCTAAAATGAAAAAGACAATGGGAGTTTTGGCGGCAATAATGTTCAACACGTTGGTTGCCCTTGTGTTCAGCGCGGTAATGAATATTGAGCCGCTTACGTGTATCGGTGTTGCCAATGGCGCGGGGTTGGCGTTGGGCGCAGCGAATTTTGAAATGAATTTCGGTTTGCACATTCCGCTTTTGCGCGAAATTTCTTTAGCGGAAATCCGAACCGGATTTTATTCCGAAACTTCATGGTTGGGCAGAGCGCGAAATTTTGACCAGCATGTTACAGCAGACGTTCTGAAAATGGGAGATGCGGGCGCAGACCCGGAAGTGTTGTGGAATAATAACACATATCCTGTACCAATTTCAGAGCGTGAAGATGGCAAGTTAGAGTTTACTTTAGATACTGCCGATACTGAAAATAGTTTAGTTACCAGTCTTCAAAAAATGTTGCGTGTGGAAGATTACAGGGGTGATGTAATTCGTTCGCACAGAGATACTTTAAGAGTGGGTTGCGGCAGGCGCGCTGCTCACGCTTATGCACCCGTAAGCAATGCGGCTAAAACACCTGTGTTGCCAACTACCGGAAACTCAACAGATATTGAAGGCAGCAATTTTAAAGCAGTTACTTATAAAGATTTATTGGCAATTAAAACGCGCTTTTCGGCTCATAACCTTTTCAGTAAAGGAGGTCGCTTGGTTTGTTTGCTGCACCCGTACCATCAGCAGCAGTTGTTGGAATCGGATATTGAAAGATTTAAAGTGCTTACAAACTTAGATACAGGTGTACCTACTCGTTTTGTAGGCATGGACTTTTATGAATATGGTGATGTGCCAAAATTCAACCGCTCAACGCTTCAAAAGAAAGCATTAACCGCAGAAGCGGCAGGTACAGACAGTCCCGCAGTAAGCGTGTTCTTTATTGACAACTTGGTATTCCGTGCAGATGGCACTTACAACGTGTTTATGCGCGAGGATGACCCGGAATATCGCGGTGATATTATCGGCTTCCAAAAACGCTTTTTGGCTGCGCCAATCAAAGCGGAAGGCTACGGTGCATTGGTAAGCGTATCAGCATAATCAACTCAATTATACCAACAGGAAGGGAAAGGGGAGAGCCGTAACTCTCCCTGAGTACCACAAAAGGGACATCGAATTTTCAAAATCAATAAACAAAAAATACAGTGAAAAAATATCTTTTTATAGGACTTGTGGCATTGCTTGGAGTGGCAGTAATGGCGGTGCAAATGATTGGCAACGGTAAGCGTGTTTTGTTCACATTTCCTATGGGTTTGACGGAACACAAAACGTTCTTGTTTCCATCCTTCGATTTGCAAAACAAAACATACACCGCTAACGATACCATCAATGTACATCAGTTGTACACTTATCTTAAAGTAGATACGCTCAAAGGCACTTACAACGTGGTGCTAAATGTGCAGCCGCACGTAACACCGGGCGCAACATTTTATGTGCAATTCGGCAACAACGATACCACGCGCACGGCATACATTAAGCAGGGTACAACATACATTGATACGGTAACGGTGAGCGGTAATAAGATAAAGCGATGGTACTTGTATAATGGCTATAAGTACGAAAAATTTCCAAACTAAATATTGCTTGTTTCCATAGGCGGTTTTGGGTGAATGAAGGGGTGGTGAGGTGCAAGCCTCACCGCCTTCACCAAATGACAGAAAAAAGATGAATAAAGAATTTGATAACTTATTGGCATTCCTTACGGGCGATTTATTCGCTACGGTTGGCTTGGTGATTTT
Source organism: uncultured Chitinophagaceae bacterium (assembly GCA_964605875.1). Classification (GTDB taxonomy): domain Bacteria; phylum Bacteroidota; class Bacteroidia; order Chitinophagales; family LD1; genus UBA7692. The sequence continues at coordinate 9,215 of CAZSEG010000024.1, read as the reverse complement.
GGATGTGCAATTTATAGCCACAGCCGAATCGCTTGCGGTTAAATTACTGCTCGTGATTTTATCCGGTTTTGTTGGTGGGTTCTTCGGCTTAATCGGTAAGTATGTTGCGCAGCGTTACCTCATTGATAAATACTTTAAAGTAATTCTTGTATGCTGCCTGTTGGCAGCGATGGTTCAGGGGTGCGCCCCACGTGTGGCAGGTGTAACAACCAATGCTACAACTACAACAAGCGACAGCACAAGCGTTCAAGTGATTGAACGCTTTGTGCCTGTCTATATCGCTGGCGATACAGTTGTGTTTGAGAAACTGATTGAATGCCCTGAATGGGACTTGCCAAAGGCAGATGGTTCGACTTCGCTCACCATGACAAAAACACCGAAGCCGTTTAAACAAGTGGTTAAAGGTAAGCGCAGTGATGGTGTGATAGAGTTGGACGATTACGGTAAGCTAACCGCAATATTCAACTGCAACCAGTGGCGCGATTCGGTGAAGGTTAAGGACACCGAAATAGCGCGTCTTAAAAGCACGTTTAAAAGCGAATTAAGAACCGAAACAATCCACGTGCCATACATCCCTAAAATATACGTGTGGGCGATGTGGTTTAGCTGCATTGTGATTATACTTTTTATAGGAAAGTATGCCCTGCGTTTTACACGCAATTATTTCAAAATTTCAATACCGTTTTTGTCATGGCTGATAAAGTAAAAGAATTAAAAGCTGCATTGGATGCAGATGTGAAAGCCTTCTTTGAAAATAACAAAGATGTTGAAGTGGCTTATGCCACAATTGACGGAAATATTTTTCGGAAAAAGTTTGTGAGAGATGCGAAAGAGTATGCGCAACAAAATGGTTTGGAGTTGTATGAGTATTCAAGAACACAAGAACTAAGAGCCAAGAACCAAGAGGTGAAAAGTGAGGGTGGTGAGGCAGCACCTGCGGGTGAAAAACAACCCGATGCAGACCACACAGCAGAGCCGGACAAAGGCGGGAATAAAGATGTTGTGCCTGTGGTGGATGCTCCGGCAAAGCCCGCAGCTAAACCTGTTGCAAAAAAAGCGGAAACGAAACCCGCAACTAAAAAGGCTGCGGTTGAAAAAGCGGTAACGAAAACAAAAGGAGGTAAAAATGGCGAAGCAAAAAAATAAAGCTGCGGGTGAAAACGAAGCATTGATTGCTTTGGCAAAAGAGTTCCTGCGGTATTTTCCAACGGAAACAACGGGTTACATTTTGGAGGATGGCACACCGTTTTTAAACCGCGAAAAAACAATAGCGGTGAAAGAAGCGGAAGCTAATAACAAGCGGCTGTTTGAGTTTGATTCAACAGGCGATTTACTAACTGAAATTGAAATCAAAAAAGCGTAATGGGTAAGCTGACGATTATAAAAAATAATGGCGGTTTGGGTCGCCAAAATCCGAGCGAGGATAATTGGAGCGGTATATGTATGAACGGCATAGCCGTAACCGGAGGAGCGCAATTAAACACGGTGTATGAGTTGAACAACTTAGGCAATGCGGAGGCATTGGGCTTGACAAAAAAGTATGACATCACCAACAAGATTTTAGTGTGGCATCGCCTTCGCGAGTTTTACAGATTAGCACCGGGCGCAAAGTTGTTTATCATGTTGGTTAGTCAAGCTACTACGCTTACTCAAATGGCTGACAAAACAACAGCGAACGGTTTGGTAAAATTGCTGCGCGACCCTAAACCTGCGGGTAAAATTATGCAGGCTTATATCGCCCGCAACCCGGCAACAGGTTACACGCCAACAGACGGGGCAACGTGCTTTGATGGTGATGTGCTTACAGATACTTCGGGTGTGTTATCGGGGGCGTTGGTGAAGGCTCAACAGTTAGCAGAGGAAGAAGAAACCCTACATCGCCCTGTGCATATTATTGTTGAAGGGCGCGGCTTTAACGGCACTATTGCCGCAGCATTAAGTTTGCACATACTCACTTTCAATCAGGTATCTACAACCATAGCGCAAGATGCTGATGTGGCTGTAAAAGATGCTTTGTTTGCCAAATATGCTGCCGGAGAAACCTTGCTTGGTATGGTGGCAAGAAGGGCGGTAAATGAGTGTGTTGGTTATGTTGCAGATGGCAATATTCAAAACCAAGCCGATGGCATCTTTGTGCGCCCGGCAATAAGCAGTGGTACATTATTGAGCGCAATAAGCGAAGCGGACAGAGATGTGCTGAACACAAAGGGCTTTATCATTCCGCAGGTATATTCAGGCTATGCAGGCGTTTACTTTAACGACAGCTTTACTTGTGTGGAATTAGCTGATGATTATTTCAGCATCGAAAACAACCGCACCATCAACAAAGCGATTCGGCTGGCGTACATAGCTCTTGTACCACAAATCAATAAAACTGTTTTGGTTGACCCCGACACAGGTAATCTAAGTTTAGGTGAGTGTAAATTTTTTGAAAGCCTCGCCAACAACGCATTAGATGTGATGCTGCGGGCGCAGGAGATAAGCGGTTACGACACGTTTGTTGACCCCGCGCAAAACATACTTTCAGAAAGTGAACTGGTGGTTGATTTGGAAATTGTGCCTACCGGAGTGGCGCGGAAATTAAAAGCAAGGATAGGTTTTAAAAACCCTTTTAACGGATAAACAAAAAAGCAATGGCAAGTACAGTTTTAATAAACGGCAACAGCTACGATTGGGCAAGCATTGAAATTACCTTGTTGGGTAAAAAACTGTTTGGCGTAACGGCAATTGATTACAGCGACAGTGTAGAAATTGAAGACATCTACGGAGCGGGGAAATTTGCAGTAACACGCGGAACAGGGCAGTACAAAGCAGAGTGTAAAATCACCTTAGCGAGCGAAGAGGTGAACCAATTGCAAAAGGCGTTGCAGCCGGGTAAACGCTTGCAGGATATAGGCATGTTCGACATCATAGTTGCCTACTTACCTGCCGATGCTACCAAGCGCACGGTAGATGTAATTCGCAACTGTCAGTTTAAGAACAACAAACGCAGTGTGAAGGCGAATGATAAGACTATTGAAGTGGAGTTTGACATCATTACCAGTCATATTGATTGGGGGAAGTAAAAACAAGTAAGCAGTAAACAGTAGGCAGTAAATACAAGTAAACAATAAAACAATGGCAAAGCAAGCAATCAAAATTACAGGTGAGGCAACGGCAACACAAATAGCGCAATGGAAAAAGCAGTATGGCGATAAGTCTATTTTCAGAGTGGATGTAAAATTTGATGCAAATAATATTTCGGCAGGCTATTTCAGAAAGGCAGATTTGAGTGTGCTAAGTATGGTGAGCCGGTTCAGCGCAGAGCCTATGAAAGCTGTGCAAGTATTGTTTGAAAACTTATGGTTGGGGGGCGATGAAGAAATTAAAAACAATGAGGAGTTGATGTTAAGCGCGGCTCTTGAACTGAAAGCTACTTTCAAAATAAGGGAGGCGGAAATAAAAAACGTATAGAAGCCTTCGGCATTCCGGCAGAGGAAGATGAAGGCACAGTTGCGAAAGCGTTTGCGTTGGTACGCAGCAACTTTAAAACAGACCCTGAAACCCTGAGTGATGATGAATTTGCCAAGCTATTGAACGAGGCATTGTGGTTAGAAAAATTCAGGGGCGATTTGATGGAAGCACGAATGGAGGAGGCGGTGATGACGGCAGTTATGAAAGTAGCAACAGTGATATTCAGGCGTTGAGTTTATCCCACAAACGGTTTAGCCAAGTGCCAACAATCAGCGTTGGCACAAGAATTATGGCGAAGAAAACAATTACCTGCAACAATATAATCAAACCCGACATAACACAAATATAAATCAACTCATTCAAATGTCAAAATCAGTTTGGGAAATATCGCTTACGGGAGACCTTGACGGAAAGGTAGTACAACTGACGGGTAAAATAGCCGACTTTGAAAAAGAGGTTACTTCTGCCGAAAAAAAGGTTTCGGATTTTTCAATGAAAATTCTCGGCTTCAATCAGGCTGCGCAGGCTATCAGTAATTTTTTAAAACCGATAGTGAGCGTAAGCGATGGACTGGTTGAGATGGATGCCCGTATGAGGCAGGTGCAAATGGTATCTGAACTTACCGATGAGGCAATGAGCGGCTTGCAACTCCGCGCAAACGAACTTGCTTCTGCCTATGGCGGCAAACCTGCGGATGCGATGGCAGGCTTTGGAATGTTGCTCAACAAATTCGGACCGGAAATAGCGCAAAATGAGGAAGCCATGACACGCATGACGGCTTCGGCATTTAAGCTGAGCAAAACAATGGAGGGCGATGTTTTGGGCGCATTTGAAGCCGTTACAACTATGGCGAACCAATGGGGGGTGAGCATGGATGACCCCATGAAGGCGGCTGCCTTTATTGATGATATACTTTCCAAAACAGCTAAGAGCGCAAATTTAGGCAGCGCGGATATTAAAGATGTATCGGCAGCAATGGCGGTGATGGGTAACAGCAGCAAGGAAGCGGGTATTAAGGTAAGCGAAACGCTTTCCATGACTCAAATGCTTGACCGCTATGCAAACAAGAAAGGAGCGGAAGGCGGAACCATAGGGCGGAATATTATTGAGCGGTTTCAAAAAGGCAGGTTTACCGAACGCGAAGTGTTGGCAGAACTGAGCGATAAAAAAATAAATATTGATGTGAATATGCTCGCGGATAATACCGTGCCGCTTATCACTAAATTGAAAGAAATTAAAAAGCTGGCTCAAGACCCCGCATTGATGGGTAAAATGTTTGACAGCTATAATGTTGCCCCGCTTAAAAGTTTGCTCGCTAACCTCGATGAAATGGAAGCGGCACAGGGCGAAATAGCTAAATCAACATTGGAAGATTTGGACAGCATGAGTGATGTGATTTTGGGCGGCATAGGCGAAAAAATGAACCGCTTTAAAGCGCAGATACAGGTGTTGAAAAATGACCTGATAGCACCGTTTAGCGGAGTATTGCCGTTTATTGCAGGAACACTGGAAGGCTTGGAAGGTATTGTAATGATGGCTCCGGGCATGATGGCAATTACCGAACTTTCAAAACAATTTTCTATTGCGCAGAAATGGACTGCACTAACTACATGGTGGGCTGATTTCAACTTTAAAAACTGGATGAAAAGCATAGCTGCCGGAGCCGTTGAAGTGGGCAGCTTTACAATGCTATTGGGACTTGCGGGACTTCAAACGTTGGGTGAGTGGATAATCGGCTTGGTGAATGCAACGGCTGCGCAGTTGGGCTTCAATGTTGCGCTAACGGCTAATCCTATCGGAGCGGTGATTGTGGGCGCACTGGCATTGGGTGCGGTGATTGCGGGACTGGTGATTTATTGGGATGAAATCACAGGTGCGGTAATGAACTTCGGGCGATGGTTAGTAAACGTAATTGACGGGGCAATACCCGGTTTCAAAAACTTTGCCAAAGGGGTGATAGACTTCATTGTTGCTCCGTTTGAATGGGTAGGCAAAATTATTAAGGATTTAAAAAATTCATTCACTGCATTGTTTGGCGGCAAGAATGAAATTTCGATTGATACAAAACTAACTGCTGATGCAGATACATTAACTAACTCTGAAAAGAATAACCCTTTCTTCAAACAAAAATTATTGACCAGAGGCGGCAAAGCTGCGGGAGGCGAAGGCGGCAGCGGAGGCGACCGCAGCAGGTTTACCAACGTCAATATAGTGATTCAAAAACTGTTTGACAATATCAACATCAATACCTCTAAAATAAACCAAAGCTATGCGCAGGTTGAGGATGAATTGTTGCGCGTGATTACCAACTCAACCAATAATTTGAACAACATAAATTTTGCAGGCAAGGCATG
>CAZSEG010000024.1:0-3398 GCA_964605875.1 uncultured Chitinophagaceae bacterium | reverse complement strand
CAACTTAAAGGAGTTATCTAAAACAGCCGCCATCAGCAGCGCGGGTTATGTCGGTTATCAAATCGGGCGCGAGTTGGTGCAAAGTTTTTTTGACCAAACAAAGCCGGGCTACAAAAATGTGAAGTTCTATGAGGCGAATGAAAGCGAGGCGGGAGGATTGTTTGGATTGCCCATGTTTAATACCATTCACTTTGGAACAATGAATGAAATGCGCCCGGTAAAGTGGCTTAGGTTATGGCAGGAAGAAAAGATGCCCGAAGTGTTTTTGCCTTGCGTAATAATGACTGTTCGCGGAAGTAAAACAGTGGTTAAAACTGAGTTGATGGGACAGCGCAAAACAGGCTCTATAAAAGAGTTTATGGGCTATAACGATTATGAAGTGCGCATTACGGGCGTTGTGTTTAACAGCAAGGATAATTTAGGCAAATACCCAAAGCAACAAGTGAATGATTTGCGCAGGGTATGCGAGGCTCCTGTTGCCGTGCCTGTGTATAATGAATTGCTAAACGGCATGGGTATAATGAACTTGGTGATTGAAGAGTTTTCTTTTCCTCCTTTTCCGGGCAAAGAAAATGTGCAACCGTTTGAACTAAGCTGCGTGGCGGATGAGCCGTTTGAATTGAAGATAAAACACAAAAGCGATTTAACTAAGAAATTCAGAATCGGATTAGACACTTTTTGATATGTACATGGTAAACATACATGTGGAGATAGGTGATGAGCCAAAGGTGTTGTTCTTTGACAGTGTAGCTGAAATTGAAATAGAAGATGCTTGGGATAACTTAGGCAGCAAGGCAACTATCCGGCTGCCAAAAAACCTGTATTTCAGTACAGATATTGAAGACCCGAACATTAGAGGTATGCGGGTAGATGAGCTATTGAAACGCGGGCAAAAGGTTATGATACGATTCGGTTATATGCCGAATATTCCTGTTCGCTATCGCGGTTATGTGGAGCATGTGAAAGCGGGTGTGCCTGTTGAAATTATCTGCGAGGATGAGTTGTTTCAGTTGAAAAAACGGAGTGTGCAACCAAAGGTGTTTACAAACGCAAAGTTGAGCGATGTGCTGAAATATTGCGGCATCACAAACTATGAACTACTGGGCGAAATAAGCGGGTTTGATTTTCACATTACAAAGGAAGAAATCAACGTGGCAAAGGTGCTGATGAAGCTAAAAGATAAGCTCTATATGCCTTTCTTTTTTAAAGGAAAAACGCTTGTGGTAGGTAAGGTGTATGACCTCAAAAATTACGACACACACATAGTTGCGTTTGGCTACAACATTGCAGAACATGAGTTGGAGTTTAAGCGCAAAGAGGATGTGCGTTTGGCGGTGAAAGTGGTAATACATAAGAAGGCAGGTAAGAAGGAAGAATTTATAGCTAAGGGCAGCGACACAGACGGGGAACAGCGCACTTTAAATTTTTACAACATGAGCAAAAGCGATGCGGAAAAAGCCGCAGCACGGGAGTTGGAGCGGTTGAAATTTACAGGGCTTCGCGGCTCATTAACGCTGTTTGGCGAGCCGCATGTAAAGGTGGGTGATGTGCTGGATTTATTAGATGTGGAGGAAGATGAAAAGGAGGGTAAGTATTGGGTGGATTCGGTGAAATCCACACTAAGTAAAAGCGGTGGTGTAAGGCAAGTGATTGAATTAGGAGTAAGACTTTAAAAGCGATGGCAAAAGAGGAGCAATTAAGGCAGGCATTAAAGGAGTTGATGGGTAAAACTACTACTAACGGGGTGGTAGTGGAAGGTGAAGTAAAGTCTGTTGATTGGGATAAAAGAACCTGTGAAGTGGACTTGGGCGATGGCAGGGTATTGCCTGCCGTGCGGCTGAAAAGCATTGTTGATGACAGCGATAGCGGGATTGCCATTAAGCCGAAAAACGGCAGCGTGGTATTGGTTGCAACAGTAGGCGAAGAGACGGAACAATTCGTGTGTGCCTTCAATGAAATTGAAAGCATTGAATTGAAAATGCAGGATGTGGAGTTGGTGATTGATGGCGGCAAAGTGAAGTTGAAAGCAAAGGAGATTGAGTTGAATGAAGGCAACAATAATGGCTTAGTGATTTTGCAAAAAGCGGTGAACAATTTCAATGAAATCAAAATGTATTTAAACGCTTTTAAAAACGCGGTAAGCGCGGGTTTGAGCGGTGTAGGAGAAAGTACGGCAGCAAGCGGAAGTGCAGGCAAGGGAGTATTTGAAGCGACAATAGCAAGCGCGCAAATAAATTTTGAGGATATGGAAAACACGAAGGTTAAACACTGAAATGGTAAACGATATTCTACTTGATGAAACGGGTGATTTGGCGGTGAGTGCCGATGGTGATTTGGTTGTTGGATTCAGCGATAGCCAACACATCAGCAACATCATTGAATCTGCACCGGGTAATTACAAGCAACACCCTTTAACAGGTGTTGAAATTATGAAGTATATCAATTCGCCAGTAACGCAAGCAACTAAGTTGGGCTTAAAAAAAGCAATCAGAACACAGTTGGAATTTGATGCGGTAAATGAGGTGGAAATTGAATTTGAAAACGGGCAATTAGATGTGAGGGGAGAGTATGAACTATAAAGAAGTAATCCTACTTACCGGACAAACAATTTATGACCTCGCGGTGCAAGAGTATGGACATACGGACGGTGTGTTTTTGTTGTTGGAAGACAACCCCGAATTGATAGGCGAATGGGGCGATGTGCCGCAGGCGGGAACAAAGGTGTTGGTGCGGTTGGAAGTACCGGAATTAAGCGATGATAACCGCGCTATTGCGGCAGAGTTTGCAAGGCGTGAGCAGAAGGTAGTGAGCGGGTTCCAAACGAACCATAACGCGGAAAATGATTTGTATGTGGACATTGATTATTGGGAAGAAAATTATACAGCGTGATTGAAAGCATTTCACTTAAAAAAAGGCACGAGCTAAACCGTCCATTGACATGGCAGGAGGTGGACACGAATTGGCAGCATATTGAAAATGCCGTGAACTACTTGCTGCAAGCGAACTGGCAAAAAGATTTTGAAGGCGTGGCAGCAGGTGAACTGGTGGTTGTGCATGACTTTGGATTAACGCCAAAATATGTAACAGTGTGGCAGCGAATGACGGCAGAAATATGGGAGCCGGTGGCGACACCGGATGTGAAGTACAAGGAGGCGGATTATACGGCTAAACTGTATATCCATTTCCCTGATGCGCCCGGCACAATAAGAGTAATTGTAAAATTTTAGTAAACAAATAAATGAACATAAAATGAAAAGGTTAGCAGTTTTAGCAGTAGTAGTAATGATGTTAGCGGTGGGCTGCAAAGCGCAGGCTCCGCTTTACCCGTGGAAGTCGTTGGGCTTCGATTCCACATTTATTCCCGGACAGGTGATGACACGCGGGCGTGTGCAGGTGGG
>CAZSEG010000023.1:12191-28758 GCA_964605875.1 uncultured Chitinophagaceae bacterium | reverse complement strand
TTAACAGCCGATTGTCATTTTCAACAGGTATGCCGTGCGCGGAATGGAGTTCTCAGACTGACATTCTATCGTAGGGATTCTGTCACCCTGAGCGAAGTCGAAGGGTTTTTCAGAAGAAGTCTATTGAAATAGAAGTATTGAAAACGCGAAAATTCGCCCTTGAAAGATTTTCGCTTTATTTGCGCTCCCTCAAAAACACCGCGATTGCACACAATCAATACTTTATGGAAAACACCACAAAAGAAAATATCAATTTCATCTTTGGCTTGAAGGTGAAAGAGTTGCGCAATGCAAAGGGCTATTCGCTGCAAGAATTGAGCGAGCGCAGCGGTGTTTCGGTTTCATATTTAAACGAAATTGAGAAGGGGAAAAAATATCCGAAAACAGAAAAAATTACCGAGCTGTCAAAGGCATTGGATGTTCCTTACGACCAGCTTGTTTCGCTTAAATTAGGCAAAACACTTTCACCCGTTGGGCAGATTTTGAATCTTGATATTCTAAATGAATTGCCATTTGAAACTTTCGGCTTAGATAAAAATTTACTCACAGGAATTATTGCAAATGCACCGCTAAAAGTTGCGGCATTGGTAAACACGCTTTATGAAATTGCGCGCAACTACAATCTTAAACAAGAGCATTTTTACTTTGCCGCACTGCGCTCGTTTCAGGAGCTGAACGATAATTATTTTGAGGAAATTGAAACTGCGTCAGAAAAATTCAGAAGCGATACAGGCTTTGAATGTGCGCCACCTGTTTCAACTACCATGTATGTACAGTTGCTGCAAGAAAAATTCGGCTACAAAATTTCGTCATCCGATTTTGCGGATTTTCCTCCGTTGCAACAACTGAGAAGTGTTTTTATAAAAGAACAAAAACAAAGTTCAAAAGAAGATGCCAAGTCAGCGCATTTGATTTACAATTTAAAATTAACCGACCAGCAAAAGACATTTCTGTTTGGTCGTGAATTGGGTTTCAGCTATTTAAAATTAGATAAGCGACCGCTTACTACTTCATGGTTGAAAGCAGAAAGTTTCGACCATGTGCTGAACAATTCTAAGGCTTCATATTTTGCGCAATGTTTGCACATCAACAAGACACTTTTTCTGCGCGACCTCGAAGAGCTTTTTGCCAATGTAACCTGGGATGCTTCTTTCATCACTAAGCTGTTAGACAAGTATCAGGCTTCTCCCGAAATGCTGTTTCAGCGCATGAGTAATTTGTTGCCGAAGTTTTTTGGCTTCAATGAATTGTTTTTTATACGGTACAGCAGCAAAACGCCCGAGAAACACCTGAAAGAAATTTCAAAGGAATTGCACATCAGCAGGCAGAAAGAAAATTTTGAAGCGCGGCAGCACGAGCAGCATTTTCAACGCTGGGTAACAAAAACTATTGTAGAACATTTGAAGGAGCAAAATCAAGATACTGCTCATGATACAAAGGTTTTTGCCTGCATTGCAAAACATCCCGAAGGACACGAATATTTTGTTGTTTCGGTTTTGCGCCCGATGCCCGAGTTGAACAATAACAGCAGCAGTGTAACCATTGGTTTTCAACTGACGGAGACCGTGCGCAAAAAAATAAATTTCCTTGCCGATACAGCACTCATTAACAATGCTTCCATTCTCAAAAATGTGCCGATAGAAATTTCAGAAAGCATTAAAAAATTAGATGAGCAACGAATAGCAGAAGAAGCATTTGATGCTTTTGTGAAGGCGAATACATTAAGCTGATATTGGCGATGCAATACAACAACATCCTTAAAAAAGGAAAGGAAAACAAAAAGCAGTATGAACAATATTTGAAGCGGGCTTCGCGGCAAAGAGGTGTGGAAAAGCAACTGCCAGAATTGCACGAAAAAGTTTTTAAAGAAATTGATTGTTTGAACTGTGCGGGCTGCTGCACCAACATTTCGCCACGATTCAAAACGCCTGATATTACACGCATTGCAAAGTTCATCGGCATGAAAGAATCTGCAATGATTGAAACCTATCTGCGCTTGGATGAAGATGGAGATTATGTGGTAAAAAATAGCCCTTGTCCGTTTTTGGAAAGCGACAATAAATGCTCCATTTACGATGCCCGCCCTGGCGATTGCCGCAAATATCCTTACACCGATTCGGGCGACTTTTTTGCTTACACCAACACTACTTTATTAAACACACAATTTTGTCCTGCGGTGGTAAAAGTATTGGATGCTTTGATGAAGATTAGTTGAAAGAGAAAACCCTATCGCGCCACAATCACTTTGCGTTGCAACATTCCATCGTTATGCAACAACTGCAATAAATAGACACCCACAGGAAGCGGAGCTACATCAATTCTTGTGGAGTTGCTTTCATTATCGCTCCTCATTAATAAAGCTCCGCGAATATCAAATATGCTTACAGCATAATTCTGTAAAGTAGTTTCAATTAACAATGAATTTGAAGCAGGCTGAGGATAGAGCTTCAACATTGCAGCTTCAATGCTTTTGATGCTGACACCAACACCAATTGTATCGCATTTTTCAACAGCGCACTGTCTGCCATCGGTAACTGTTACACAATGTTTTCCTGTAAAGATATTTGAAATAGTTTGCGACACAACAGAATCGTTCCATACAAACTGATAAGGCGATTCACCGCCCGTGGCTGTAACTGTGATGCTGCCGTCATTTGCGCCTGCGCTGCTCGGGTTGATGCGTTGCGAAACACTTACAACTAAACTTGTGCTTGGCTCAACGACTGGAGCAATGGTTGAAGAAACGCAACTGCCATCGGTAACAGTTACGGTATAAATTCCTTGTTTTAAGCCTGTTGCAATTTTTCCCGTTTGAGTGGGAACTGTATTCCAAACGTAAGTATAGCTGCCGTTTCCGCCACTCGGATTTGCAGTTGCAAAACCGTTATCGCCACCTTTGCAGCTAACATCATTCACCTGAATTGCAATATTTATCGGGATATTTTTAACCGTATCTTTTCCAACAAATTTACAGCCGACTCCGTCCGTAACCGTGATTTCATAAGCATTTGGAACTAAGTTATTGATTGTGGCAGTTGTTTGATTGGTTGACCATTCATATTGATATGGCGCAACATTTTCGCTTGTGTAATTTACGGTTATCGAACCGTTGTTGGTACAGGTTGGTTTAGTTACAAAACCAAAATCGGGTTGCACGCTGCAAGCATTTTGCAGATTCAAACGCATGGCAAAAACCTTTGTGTAAGCCTGACTTGCGCTCAATGAATCATACTCCTCGCCACTTGCCCAACGGAAGAACGGATTGCCCGAAAAACGATACCAGTTTACTCTTTGCGAATACACTTCATCGGTTGTGCCTACGTTCAGTTTTTTACCGCCTTGCTCCACAATTGCCAATAAATATTTTCCTGCCGAAAGTTTTGTGTTGCCGATAAAATTCAGAGAAAGTATTTTGCCGTTTAATGAATCGGCAAGTGTGGTAACATAACTTACAGTAGAATCAATTAAAGTGCCGGGAGCATTTGAAAAATTATATAACCTGAATTTTGTAACCGCGCCAACCGATGGATTATTTAAGAAAGCAGTTGCGGCTTTTATTTTTGCAGCATTTGTGATTTCAAATATATGTCCAAATTCTCCCGATGCTGCACCGATACTTGAAGTACCTGTAACAACACCATTATCACGCGCAAACAAAGAATCGGTAACAATGAAATTATACTTCACAGTGTCATTCAAACTATTGCCATCCTGTTGTGGAATTTGCGTAAAATAAACCAATTGATAATTCCCTGTATCGGTGGTGGTGTATGGCGGAAAACTTACCGTTGAAACCAAGCCCGTAGCAAGCGAATTTACATTGTTGCTATCCAATTTTACCAACTGATTATTTTTAAAAATTGCTGCAAAAACTTTTGAACTGCTGAGTGTATTTGAACCTTCATTTATTACAGTTGCAGAAGGCGTAAAAGTTTTCTGCTGCGAGCGCGGAATCAAAGTGTAAGGTGTTGGACGCGCACTAATATCAATGCCCAAATCATAAGGCGGTTTTAGCTCAACTTTTATGTCATCAATGAACAATAAATTTTTGTTGAATGAATTATTGCGGAAAGCAAGGTAAACTGTTTGCCCGCTGTACGGATTCAAATTTGCGTAGCGCACAATTGGATTAGTTTGCTCGGCTCCTGTACTGAAAAGCACTGTCGTAAAATCGCCTGTTGCATTTCCTGTGGTTGAAATTCTTACTTCGTAGCCATCGCGAAAATCAGGGTCAGATGCAAATGCTTTCCAACTTAATGTTGAATTACCGGAGAGCGTAATTGCCGGGGTAATCATCCAGTCATCAGCCGTAGCAGCTACGGTGTACCACGATGTGCTTACCGCAGCAGAATCTTTTGTAACAGAATTATATTCGGCAGTAACCCACGCATCATTTACGAAAGCAACTTGCGCAGCAGGCGTTTTTGCATCGCCATTTACTAAGGTAAAAGTGTGGGGAATCCCGTTCTGAAAATCTTCATAAAAAATAACCTGCGACTGAACGCTAACCGAACAACACAGCACAAATAAAAAGATACACCATGTGCCTTTCATCAGAGAGAATTTTGTTTCACAATAAATAAACACAATGGCGGATTATCTGCTCTTACGCATATCTTGCGAAGAAGATACATCCGCTTGGGCTTGAACGTTTTTATTTAAGTCAGTATTTATAGCCGCCAAAGTTGCCTTCAAAGGACTTATCTTTTCTAAGAAAGCAGTTTTATATTTTGCGGGAAGCGGCTCGCTGGTTGCCATTTTGTGTTTGAATGGATCAACCTGTTGCCCGTCTTTCCAAAAGCGATAGCAAACGTGCGGACCTGTTGCCAATCCTGTGCTGCCAACGTATCCGATAACTTCGCCCTGCCTTACACGCGAACCCGGGCGCACACCTTTTGCAATTTTGCTCATGTGCAGATACTGCGTTTTGAATTGCCCGTTGTGGCGAATTTTTACATAGTTGCCATTGTTGGCTTTGAAGCAGGCATCTTCCACCACGCCATCGGCAGTTGCCATAATCGGTGTGCCGTAAGGCGCGGCATAATCCGTTCCCAAATGCGCTTTCACAACTTTGGTTACGGGATGCAAACGCGATTTTGCAAAGCGCGAGCTGATGCGGAAAAATTCCAACGGGGCTTTCAAAAACTGGCGTTTCATGCTTTCGCCTTTTTCGTCATAAAATTCGCCTTCGTGCGAGCCTTCTTTTGCAAAATAATATGCCTGAAAATCTTTACCGCTGCTGTTGAATAAGCAGGCATGAATTGTTCCAACGCCCACGCTTTCATCTTCAACAAAATCTTCATCGTAAATAATTTTGAAATAGTCGCCTTGCTGAATACGGTAAAAATCAATTGCACAGGCAAAAATATTCGCCATACGCACGGCAACCGATGCGGGAATATTATTGGATTCCAAAGTTTCATACAACGAACTGTTCACAATGCCGCCAACTTCCCTGCGCTCGCGCTTTACATGGTGCTTGCCGCGATAGATGTACAATGAATCTTCTAAATTGAACACAACATAGTTCACCTTATCTTCTTCGTAAATCAATTTTTTAGGAATCATTCCGGTATCGGTGTCAGCCATCACAACGGTGTAGTTGTTGCCTGCTCTCATTCTGCGCGGATTGAAAATATCTTTTGATTCGCTGATAACATAAGCCGCAACCGAAGATGCGATATTGTGTTTGGTAAAAATATCGGTAATCAATTCTTTAGGCTCAACCGAACAGGAAAGCAGCTTGCAGCCTGTAAGGTTCATGCCGTAGCGCACGATTTGCACGGGAACATTATGATGAACGTGTGTAATTTCTTCTTCGTCATCAGTTTCATTTACCGAAAATTTAAACCATGCAACCGTTGCCAAAACAGCAACGAGCAATGCAATAGATGATACGAGCCAGATTCTTTTCATGGAACACGAATATAAGTTGTTGATTTATTAACACTAACATCAAAAGTTAAAGTTTTCGTCAGATAACAAATTGGTGCGCAATTATTTGGGCGGTGAATGTGCGATTTTCGACTGTGCGATGTGCGATTTTTAGATGGCTGTCGCCCTGCTCCAACAGGGACTGTTACCCTGCTCCAACAGAGACTGTCACCCTGAGAGTTCCATCCCGCTTGCGGGATACCTGTTGAAAATGACAATCGGCTGTTAAATTCCCCTCTTGAGAGGGGTAGGGGGTGTGTTGTCATTGACAGTTTATCGAAGCCCCTTGCCAAACACGCATCGTCAGCACTCTGTAACATTCACTTTAATACAAGAAGCGACAATTTGGTTTACCCCTCACTATTGAATATTCTACAATTGCTCTAAAATCCTATTTTCGCGCTTCTTAAAACAAATAGTAAACAAATGACGCATTCTGATATTGCGAAACTCATAGGCGAAGAAAAGGCGAATTTTCTGTTGAACCACGAAAGCAAAACCATCAGCAAAGAGCAATTGCACTTGCCTGACCCCAATTACATTGACAATGTATGGCGCGACAGCAATCGCTCGTTGCAGGTGTTGCGCAATTTAAGTTCCATCACCAATTCAGGCAGATTGGCAGGAACGGGATATGTTTCCATCCTGCCTGTTGATCAAGGCATTGAACACAGCGCAGGCGCATCGTTTGCGCCAAACGTGCCGATGTTCGACCCCGAAAATATTGTAAAACTTGCCATTGAAGGCGGTTGCAATGCAGTGGCTTCAACGTATGGCGTGTTGGGCATTGTGGCGCGTAAATACGCACACAAAATTCCTTTTATTGTAAAGATAAATCACAATGAATTTTTGAGCTATCCGAACAGCTTCGACCAGATTATGTTTGGCACGGTAAAAGATGCGTGGAACATGGGCGCGGCTGCCGTTGGCGCAACAATTTATTTCGGCAGCGATGAAAGCAAACGTCAGATTGTGGAAGTTGCCGAAGCCTTTGAATATGCGCATGAATTAGGTTTGGCAACGGTTTTGTGGTGCTACACGCGCAACAGCGCATTCAAAAAAGATGGTGTGGACTATCACGTTTCTGCCGACCTTACGGGGCAGGCAAATCATTTGGGCGTAACCATTCAGGCGGATATTATCAAGCAAAAACTGCCCGAAAACAACGGTGGCTACAACGCGCTTAATTTTGGCAAAACACATAAGAAAGTGTACAGCGATTTGACAACCGATCATCCGATTGACTTAACTCGTTATCAAGTGGCAAACTGCTATATGGGTCGTGTCGGTTTGATTAACAGCGGTGGCGCATCGAGTGGCGAAAGCGATTTGGCAGAAGCCGTAGCAACCGCCATCATCAACAAACGCGCGGGCGGTATGGGATTGATAAGCGGTCGCAAAGCGTTTCAACGTCCGTTGGCGGATGGCGTGAAATTATTGAACGCCATTCAGGATATTTATCTTTCAAAAGAGATTACTATTGCGTAGCAGATTTGAAAATTTGAAAATGAGTTGATTTGAAAATGAAACTTCAACAGCAACTTATCTTAATCTTCAAATTTTCAAATCATCACATCTTCAAATTAAACAAGTGAGTTGGTGGAAACGAATTAGAAAGGGTGTTGAAACTTCTACAAGCGAGAAGAAAGAAGCTCCCGATGGTGTTTGGCATCAGTGCAGCAACTGCAAGAAAGCAGTGTTGGTTACTGAAATGAAAACCAATGCTTACACCTGTCCGCTTTGCAATCACCACGAAAAAATTGATGCCGATGATTACTTCGACATCATTTTTGACAACAGCCGTTGGGAGGAGCATTTTGAAAATATCGGCTCGGTGGATATGCTTCAGTTTGTGGATTTAAAACCCTACGACAAACGCCTCACCGAAGCGATTTTAAACAGCGGATTGAAAGATGCTCTTCGTGTGGCAACAGGCAAAGCAGGAGGCGAAAACCTTACCATTGCCGCTATGGATTTTCGCTTTATCGGAGGCTCGATGGGCAGCGTGGTTGGCGAGAAAATTTCTTTAGCCATCAGCCATGCAATCGAACACAAAACACCTTTGCTCATCATATCAAAATCGGGTGGTGCAAGGATGCAGGAAAGCGCCTACTCGCTGATGCAAATGGCTAAAACTGCCGCAAAACTTCATTTGCTTGCCGAAGCAAAATTGCCTTACATTTCGCTGATGACGAATCCAACCACAGGCGGTGTTACTGCATCGTTTGCGATGTTGGGCGATTTGAATATTGCCGAGCCGGGTGCGCTGATTGGCTTTGCCGGACCCAGAGTAATTGAAGAAACCGTAAAGAAAAAATTGCCCGAAGGTTTTCAAACTTCCGAGTTCCAATTAGACAACGGCTTTCTCGATTTTATTGTGGACAGAAAACAATTGCGCGAAAAGCTGATTACAGTTTTGGCATTGCTCAAAAATTAGGTTTCTCCTTTGGTGTTGTAATGTCTTCGATAACAATTTGATAATGTTATTACTGTGCTTTTTTCAAAGCGGGTGTAATGGGCAATAAAGAGGCGCAGGTGTTTTCGGTGGATGAGGATTTTAGGGAATTATCATTGTTTGATGCTCTCCTCTTCTAAGCAAACGTAAATAATTACCTTTGCACCCAACATTTCTATAAGTAATACAATGCGAAAACTTGAGATTGACAAAATCAGTATAAAATGATTTAAAAGCATAAAATCGCTGATTGATTTTACGCCAAGACCTATAAATGTTTTTATTGGGCAAAATGGCGCAGGGAAGTCAAATTTTATTGGCTTTATTAAGTTCTTGTCAAATATGCTAAGCGGAACAGGTAATCTTTCTGATTACACTGGTTTAAATGGGGGTGCATCAGTTTTTCTTTTTGACGGACCGGAAATTACACCCCAGCTTGCAGGAAGTATAAGCATTAAAACTGTTGCCGGTGTTAATGAGTATAAGTTTAAATTATCTCATGCTTCTTCTGACAGTTTTATTTATACAGAGGAGCAATTCAGATATACCCCTAATGGAAAACCTCAAAATCAATATTGGAATGATTTAGGCTCAGGACACAAAGAGTCTGCGTTAATCAATGCCGAAGCAACAGGCAGAACACAAGGAACTATCAGGAAATTATTGCAGCAACTCATTACTTATCAGTTTCATAACACAACATTTAATTCTCCGATTAGAAATAATAAATCTGATATAGGTAACCACTGGTTTTTGGAGGAAGATGGGAGAAACTTGGCATCTGTGCTTTTGGAACTTAGAGAAAATCAAGCTCCGGTTTATCAAAAAATCATAAGCATCCTGCAACAAATTATTCCATTTTTTGATGATTTTGTGCTTGTTGATCAATACGGTAAAACTTATTTAAGATGGAGGGAAAAAAACTCAACTGTAACCTTTGTGGCAACTCAGGCAAGTGATGGAATGTTAAGAGCGATGGCACTAATTACACTGTTATGTTTGCCACCCCAAAGGCTTCCGGCAGTGATGTTTCTTGATGAACCGGAATTAGGATTGCATCCTTCGGCAGTTAAAACAATTTGCGATTTAATTCAAGGCGTATCAGAACATTGTCAAGTGTTTATTGCAACGCAGGATGCGGATATGCTGAATGAATTTACCCCCGAAGATATTGTAGTTGTAACCCGAAACGGACGACAATCCGAATTTAAACAATTGAGTGAGGGAGAACTAAGCGAATGGATTGGAGTGTATAGCTTATCTGATTTATGGCATCAAAATATCATCGGGGGCAAGCCATGAAAAGAATTTTTATTGTAGTAGAAGGCGAAACAGAGGAACGGTTTCTTAGACAGGTTGTTTACACTCATTTTATTTTAAAAGGAACTCATATCGAGGCACAACAATGGCTGACTAATCGTAAACTCGGAATAAAAGGAGGTGGAACAAATTTTGATTTGATAGAAAACCACATCAACCGACTTATATCCCGATATAAAACCAACCAAGATGTTTACATTTCAACTATGATTGATTTGTATGCATTTCCTAAACAAGGAAATACCATATATGACAATGAAGTTGAAAAGCTAAACAGTGGAAAGGCAAAAGCTGAGTTATTGCAAGAACGATTTGCAGAGCGAATGTCATACAGGAATTTTATTCCTTATGTTCAACTTCACGAGTTTGAATCATTGTTGCTTTCAAAACCAGATTCATTATCTAATTTCTACACAGATAAAGAAGCTGAAATAAAAAAGTTGAAAAATGAAATTGCAGGTATTGCTCCAGAGGACATCAATGATACACCTGAAAATGCACCTTCAAAAAGAATTATACGATATATTCCAAGTTACGCCAAACAAAAAACAACTGCCGGTGTAACAACTGCTGAAAAAATTGGGCTTAATTATTTAAGAGAACACTGCCCGCACTTTAATGAATGGATAACAAAGTTAGAGAGTATATGACCACATTTTCAACACAAATCCATTTTCCGCCAACAACACCCTGTGGTTAAGTTTTCATTTCCTGTTTTTTAATTGAAATTATCCTCGTTCTTTGCAGGAAAGAATTAAACAAAGGAAATCCATCTTCAAAATTTATTCCAGCCGTAAACAGTAATGCCTGTTCGTTTTTGCAAATCGCTGCCTGCATAAATCAATCCTTTTTTAAGTTTTTGCGCAGAGAGTTGCCCGTAATGCTGCAACCCTTTGAAAAGATTGGTTGTAACAGTTTGTGTGGCTTTCACTTCATATATCCGTGTGGCGTTTTCGTCTTCAATCAGCACATCTACTTCGTTACCTGCCGAATCGCGCCAGTAGTAAAAGTTCTCGTAAAGATTTTGATGATAATTTCTTTTGTAAAACTCCGCTACAATCATGTTCTCGAACAAGCTGCCTTTTGATGCGTGCGCTTCAAATTTTTCGGGTGTAAAAATTTTCAGAAGATGGCATAAAAGACCTGTGTCGTAAAAATAAAGTTTGGGTGTTTTTACAATTCGTTTGTTGAAATTTTTGAAATATGGTTGAAGCGTGAAAACAATGTAGCTGCTTTCTAAAATGCTCAACCACGATTTGGCGGTCGGCTGCGATATGCCACATTCGTTCGCCAGTGAATTAAGATTAAGCAATTGCCCGACCCTTGCAGCACACAGCCCCAAAAAATTTCTGAACACTCTTATGTCTTTGATATTTACAAGCTCCGTTACATCGCGCTCCACGTAGGTTTGAATGTAGTTGGAGTAGTAGCTTTTCGGAGCTACATTCCTGTCGTAGATAGCGGGATAAAAACCCTTTACAAGATTTTTCGCGTAATTTTCTGCAAGCAAACCAACACTGTTCAATTCCTGAAAATCGAACGGAAGCAGCTTAAAAAGAGCCACCCTTCCCGCAAGCGTTTGTGTGATGTTGTTCATCAGTTGAAAGTTCTGCGAACCCGACAAAATGAACTGCCCCATTTCTTTACTTTTATCAACCGTTCCCTGCAGGTAAGAAAAGAGTTTCGGAACGCGCTGCACTTCATCAAGTATTATATGCCGATTATATTTTTGCAAAAAAGCCACAGGGTCTTTTTCGGCAAAATCGCGCGTGTCGGGATTTTCAAGACTTAGATATTCATACTCGGGAAAAAGATGAAGCAGCAGCGTTGTTTTACCCGACTGCCGAGGACCTGTCAGTGCAAGAACGGGATATTTTTTTGCTTCTTTTTTTATAGCTTTTTCTATATTACGATGAATTACCATAAGATTTGATTTTAAATGGCAAATTTAATACTTACTTTGAAATTACATAACTTCAACTTTGAAATTACATGAATTTAATTTTGAAATTACATGACTTCAACTTTGAAATTGCATAACTGTTTTTTCGAGCAAAAGAAGATGAAACAGGAAGGAGAAAAAGCCATTTCAGACAGCTTTACTTTTGTTGCTTTGGATGAAAAAAGTCTGTATAATTATCTCTTAATACGGCACAAAAACAATTTCCCGCCCGTCATTGAGGCTTTTTTGAAACAATCCCCCCGAGAATTGTCAGAGAATTGTCATAATATCATTCAAAGCCCTCTTTTTTGTAACACTTTTGTAAAACCTGTTTAGAATTGTTCTACATAAGATTTGTGCCAATACATTTGCCGCCCAAATCAAAAAACAATGAAAAAAACAGTTTTACTATTTATAGCATTTACTGCAACCGTTTTGCTTAAAGCAAACGTTATTACCGACACCGTAACTACGGGCGCGCAATATGCCAATCAGGTGTGGTACAGCCTTCCGAACGGAACGGTGGGCAGCGCACCGAAAGACAACTGGGATATTGCCTTTCAGATTACAGGATCGGGGTACTCCGCTTCCATATTGGCAAACACGCAAAAAGGTTTAATGGTTTACCAAAGTCCGTACAGCGTTGACGATTGGGCAAATGTGGACACCGCAGGAATCAAAACATGGAACGTTCTCCACAATTCCGATACAAGCTGGAATGAAGGCGCATTAAACTCCTCCCCCGATGGCAACTTCGACTTGGGTTGGGGTATTTACGATTTTTACGATACGCACTATGTAATCGGAGACAGTGTTTTCGTTATTAAATTAGCAAGCGGTGGCGGATGGAAAAAACTAAGAATTGACGGATTGATTAGCGGCAAATACTCTTTCACGTGGGCAGACCTCAACGGCAATAACGAGCAAAGCGGCAGCATTAAAAAAAGCGACTACACCGGCAAACGTTTCAGCTATTTTTCTTTGGTAAACAACACCGCGCTCGACCGCGAACCCGCAGCAACTTCTTGGGATTTAACTTTCACAAAATACATTACCACGCTTTATGCGCAGGGAGAACCCATTCCATACAGCGTAACGGGATTGCTTCAAAACATTAATGCAACTGCAATAAAAGCCTATCCCGTAAACGATTTGGCTGCAAACGATTACGACAACTATTTGTTTCAAACCCCAATAAACATCATCGGGCACGACTGGAAAACCTACGACTTAGACAATGGGATATACTACATCGAAGACTCAACGGTATATTTTGTAAAACGCAGCAATGGCGACATCTGGAAAATTACATTTTTAGAATTTGGCGGCAGCGCAACGGGCGAATATATTTTCAATAAAGAACTGATTTACAAAACTGCCGTTGGCATAGAAGAAACGGGCAATACGTTATCAGCACTCAGCCTTTACCCCAATCCTGCGCAAAACAGAATCAATTTTATTTACAATCTGAACGGCTCCGATGAACAAAACACCGCTCTTCAAATTCGCGATGCAAGCGGACGAATTGTGATGGAGCAAAACATACTTGTTCAACCGGGCTTGCAACAAACCGGCATAGATATTTCCGCGCTTCAAACCGGCATTTATTTAGTTTCGCTCCCTGCTTTCGGAAGCAAAGCGGTAAGGTTTGTTGTGCAATAAAAAACGAAATGGAAGGAAGCATTAAACACAGTAAAAAATTTTGGATTTGTCATTTTGTAGCTGCGTTGTTGCTGTGTAATGCAGCAACAGCGCAAGTTTCTTTACAGGTGTTGGAAGAAAAGAAAAACACGCCCGTAGAAGACGCGCTTATCACAGCCAAAAGCAACGGCAGCAAAAAAGAGTTTGTCGGCTTTACAAACGAAAAAGGAATTGTCCAAATTCCGCTCACCGGAAAATGCCTGTTGCAAATAAAAAAGTTAGGCTTAAAAACCTTTCAGCAGGAAGTTGAATTGCAGGATAAATTAAGCATCACCGTAGCGCAGGACGAAATTGATTTGAAAGATGTGGTGATAACCGGGCAATATACCGCCACCACTGCCCAACTTGCCGTAAACACCATCAAAACTATTGACAGAAAAAAGATAGATGAAATGGGCGCAAACAACCTGCGCGATGTGCTGACCAACCAACTGAATATGCGCATTTCGCAGGATAATGTACTCGGTTCAACCACCAGCATTAACGGCATTTCGGGGCAGAACATCAAGATACTGATTGATGGCGTTCCGGTGATTGGGCGCATGAACGGCAACGTGGATTTATCGCAAATAAATCTGAACAACATCGAGCGCGTTGAAATAGTGGAAGGACCGATGAGCGTAGTGTATGGAAGTGATGCTTTGGGCGGAGTAATTCACCTGATTACCAAACGCAAAGTGAAAGAAACTTTCAATTATGTTCTGAACGGTTTTTACGAAAGCAACGGCACATACAATGCCGATGGAAGGTTTGCTTTCAGCACCAAAAACATTGAAATGAATCTTAGTGGCGGCAGAAACTTTTTTGACGGCTACGACCCCAACTATCAATGGCAAAACCGCACCATGCAATGGAAACCGCGCACACAATATTTCAGCGATAATTCCATTTCAATAAAAATCAAACAAAGCAAGCAAACGCTCTACGGAAATTTTTTCGATGAGGTGATTACGAACAGAGGCAAACCTACCGTTACGCCTTATTCCGCTTATGGTTTTGACGAGTTTTACAAAACGCGCAGATGGGCTTTGGGGCTGCAAAGCGATGTGTACTTGAAAGGAAACAATCAACTGCAGTTCATCAATTCATTTTCTCATTTCAGGCGTTTAAAAAATACTTACCGCAAAGATTTAACCACCGGACAAAGCGACATAACGCCTTCGCTTGCCGACCACGACACAAGCGTTTTTTATCTGTTGCTTTTCAGAGGTGTTTTCACCAACACCCAACTCAAGCAATTTCAGTTTCAGGCGGGTTACGATTTTAATATTGAATTTGCCAAAGGCGAGCGGTTGGAAAACAATTCCCAAAACATTCAGGACTATGCCGTTTATACCACGCTGCAATATTCGCCTATAGAAAAAATTACACTGAAAGCCGGAGTACGCGCGGCTTACAACACCCGCTACGGAACGCCTGTTGTGCCGAGTTTCAACTTCAAATACAGCATCAATAAAACACTTTCGTTGCGGGCAAGCTATGCAATGGGTTTCCGCGCGCCTTCGCTCAAAGAACTCAGCCTTTTGTTTGTGGACATCAATCACAACATACAGGGAAATTCTTCTTTAAAAGCCGAGCGTTCACACAATGCACAAGTGGAGTTGAGCTACGAGCAAAAAACCAAAGACCTGAAATTTTCCGTGCGCCCTTCGTTCTTTTTCAACCATCTCTACAACATGATTTCGTTGGCATTGGTTGATCCTTCGCAACAGCTTTATTCTTACATCAATGTAGATAAATTTCAGAGCATTGGCGCGAACTTAAATGCAGGTATATCACACAAATATTTTGATTGGCAGATGGGCGCGGCTTACACGGGTCGCTATAATTCTTTGAGCGAAAATATGAATGTGCCGCACTTCGGCTGGTCGCCCGAAATATCCTCTTCGCTGTCGGTAAATATTCCGAAAATATTCACAAGCATAGCCGCTTTCTACAAGTTCAACGGCATGGTTCCGGGTTATGCTTTGGATGCAAACAACGAAGCATATCAAACTGCGATTCAAAGCTATTCGATGTTGGATGCTTCCGTAACCGTGCGTTTGTGGAAAGAAAGATTTACCGTGAGCGCGGGAGCAAAAAATATTCTGAACGTTAAAAACATCAACTACAACGTGGCAGCAACGGGCGCGCATACTTCATCAAGCAATGCGATGAGCATAGGCATGGGTGTTACGGGTTTTGTTTCACTAAAAATCAATTTGACAAATGACTTTAGAAAAAAACAATAACGGACACGCAAAAGGATTGTACTACAAGTTGCTTATCGTGTTCTTGGTTACGTTAAGTCTGCTCGGCTTGATGATGTTAAGTTCATGCGAAAAGAAAGAACCGCTTTGGCAATTGCCGCCACCGGGCGATGAAACAATCACGCTCGTAAGCATGGGCGAAACTTACGAAAATACCATATTTTTCAAGTTCAAAACAGGCAACAAAATCGAGCGAAACGTAAACACTTTCCACTTGGCTTTTGAGTCGGCTGCAAACGGATACAGGGTGAAAATGAATGGCGGAAAAAGTGTGCAGATATTCAACACAAACAGCACCGATTTCACTAAAGTATTGACGGCATCCAACACCACCGCCTGGGGCTACGACACACCCGATGGAAATTTGGATTCAACGGCAATCGGCACTTGGATAAACAGCGAAACTAAGGAATCGAAAAACGAGGTTTACATCATTGATTTAGGCTCTGGTGCAACACCCAAATACAGGAAATTTCAGTTGCAAAGTGTGGATGAAAATTCCTACACGCTGCGCCACGCAAACCTGAATAACAGCGATGAAAAACAAAGCACTTTCAATAAATCGCCCATCGCCACTTTCACCTACTTTGATTTCACGTCCAACACCACCGTTACTTACGAACCTGCGCCTCACGAATACGATGTTGTTTTCACGAAATACAAACACATTTTTTTTCAGGATGGCGGCATTTTGCCCTACTCGGTAAATGGCGCGTTGCTCAATCCCGTAAACACTTTTGCAGCGGAAATTGACAACGGAAACTTCGCAACAATCAGTTATGCCAATGCCGAAATTATGAATTTTTCAAGCGCGGCAGATGTTGTCGGCTACGATTGGAAATACTACGATTTGGATAACAACAGATACAGTGTGCTGCCCAAAATTTATGTAGTGAAAGATGCCGATGGCGCACTGTGGAAATTGGAGTTTCTGGACTTTTACAACGATGAAGGCATTAAGGGATT
>CAZSEG010000023.1:10915-12181 GCA_964605875.1 uncultured Chitinophagaceae bacterium | reverse complement strand
AATTCCGCTACCAGAGATTGTGATAAAATGAACGCAACAAAAACCATTTTATTGGTGGAAGATGAAGCATCCATCGCTTACGCACTCAAACTGAATCTTGAAGCGGAAGGATATGCCGTTATGGTTTCTGAAACGGGTGCGGATGCACAGAAATTGCTTACCGAAAATTACTACGATTTGCTGCTGTTGGACGTGATGCTGCCCGATAAAAACGGATATGAACTTTGCGCAGATTTCAGAGAACACGACAAGCTCACGCCCGTAATTTTTCTCTCTGCATTAAGCGACAGCGATTCGCGCTTGAAAGGCTTGCGCATTGGCGCGGATGATTTTATCAGCAAACCTTTTAACCTCAATGAACTGCTGCTGAAAATCGAGCGACTGCTTTTTAAATCCAATCCGCGCTCCAAAAATAATGTGGTGTTTTTCGGCAACAGTTGGATAGACTTTACAACCCTTGAAGCCAAAGGTTCTGAAGGGCATAAACTTGAGATGAGCAAAATGGAATTTGAATTGGCTCAACTGCTTATCAGCAACGAAAACAAAGCCCTGAGCCGCGATTATATTTATGAAAAAATTTGGGGTTATGACGACAACAACCTGCCAAGTTCCCGCACCTTGGATAATTTCATTGTTTTCCTGCGCAAATATTTTGAAGATAATCCTTCGCAACCCAAACACTTTTTGTCGGTGCGGGGCGTGGGCTACAAGTTTAAGCGGTAGTAAACATCGCTTCGCAATTTCCAAAATTATATCTTCGCACAACTTATGCGATTAGTGTTTCTTCCGCTTGTTTTCCTTTGCTGTTTCAGCGCAGTTGCTGCCGATGAAATGATGTTTGATGTGTTGCTCTACGGCAAAAAAATCGGCAACATGACCATGTCGAAGTTTATCAATGGCGATACCATTCACTATGTGTTGCAAGGTCGCTCGAAAGCCAAAATTTTGTGGATGGAGTATGAAGATATTTCGCGCTACGAGGTGAAGTATAAAGGCGATAAAATGCTTTACTGTAAATACAAAGAAGACATGAACGGCAAGATAAAATACTTCACCGAAATCATCTACAACGGCTTGGAATACATTGCCACAACTAAGTCCGTTACTAAAAAAATTGTTCCCGAAGCCTACCCTTCTCTCCTGTCGCTTTATTACAAAGAACCTGTTGGTGTACCTAAGATTTATTTTGAAGCGCAAATGATTGCTACTCCTTTAGAGTCAAAAAATCCCGGGCGTTATACTTTTAAAAATAATGAAGGACACAAC
>CAZSEG010000023.1:0-10905 GCA_964605875.1 uncultured Chitinophagaceae bacterium | reverse complement strand
ACACAACAATGAATACATTTACAGAAACGGTACATTAGACGAGTTAGTTTTTGAAACAACGCTTGCCACTGTGCGCATGAAACGAGCAAAATAGTTCTACAGAATCTTACCAAACCAGCTTCATCAGCAAAGCATAATGGTCGGATAAATCCACGTGCTTTTTGTGGTAACGTTGTTTGTAAGCCCGCACTGTTCGCGAAACAAATTTCGGCTCAACGCCATTTCCTTTGTATAAGATATGATCAACCGTGTTCCTTTTATCCGGGTTGTGGTCATACATATCGTTCAGCTTATGGTCGGAAGTGTATTGCAGCTCACCCGATAACGTTCCGGCATCTGATTCGCAATCTTTCAACAGCTTTGAAAACATCGCTGTATCGTTGTTGCGCACATTAAAATCTCCGCAAAAAATCTGCGGCACACCTTCCTTTCTGAATTGCCGCATCAACTCTCCTGCCTGTTCAATCTGACTTTGTTTAATTGCCCTTCCTCCGCCTGCCTGCATGTGTGTGCCTGCAATCTGGTAAGTTCTTTTGCCGTCATTCACCTCTACAAGAATCACCCCCTTGCGAGCGCGGCAATCGGGCGTTCCTTTACATTCGTTGTATTTTATCTTCTCCAAAAACTTAAAAGGATAGCGGCTCATAATCATCACTCCGCTTCCTTTTTTGTAACCCTTCGGGCGAAGATTTCCGGGTCCGATGATGTAGGGCATTTCATGCTTCAAACCTTTGGTAAGAATGTGCCGCGCCTTAGCATCAAACATTTCCTGAAAAACAACAATGTCAATGCTGTCGGCAAGAATGTACTGCGGAATTAAAGGTGCGCGCTTAACGGGATAATGCTTCAAATGCGGAAAAATACGCGGCAGCATTTTTACATTGTAGCTGAGTATGCGCAGCGTGTCTGATTGCTGAACCGCTGCCGTGGCGGGCGTTTGCGGCTGTGATGCGTAAGAGAAAAAGAAAATGGAAAATGGAAAAAAGAAGAAAAGGAATTTGAAATTCATTTGTCGAAAGTAAAATTCTGTTTGGCTTGGCAAAAGATATTTACAAGCCACAGACACACCTGTAAATACCCATTTATCGCGAGGGCAGTATCTTACTTATATCTCCCGAAAGCAGAACGGGCAAATCTGTTTTGTAGAGTTCGGTAATCTTCTTCATTTCCTGCAAAGTAAGGTGGTCGGGATTTTTTTCTTTTTTGGAATACGCCTGTTGGGAAATTGTTTAGTTCCGAAGCAACTTTGTGTTGCGTAAAGCCTTTTGCCGCACGCAAGGTTTTAAAGAGAGCCGAGAGTTCCATAGTTGAGGCATTTTAATTATGAAATGGATACTCCAAAAGAAAGCAAAATATTACCATCTTGTATGTTGAAAATGTTAAAAGTTTGGTTTTACAATCTGTGGTTGTAGTTTACAACGTAAAAAATTTGCGGGCTTAACATTGTGCTTTGAACTTTGCATTACAAAATAATTGTTATGCAAAAGCTATACTCTTTTAAAATTATTCTCGCTGTTGCACTGTCAGCATTTTTCGCATTTGCAAATGCCCAAACGCCCATTCTTTTAGCTCCCGATAATGCGCCTGTGGAATCAACAGTTTTATCAGAATACAGCGGAAACTTGGGCATTGGTATTGCCATGCCCACAGTAAAATTAGACGTGAGCGGTGGCGGAAAATTTACGGGTGCGCTCGAAGCGCAAAAACTGAAACTTGCAGATGGAGAAATTGACGGTTCGGGGACGCTTTATTTATCGCCTACGGGCAGCGGAAGCATTAAGGTAACAATCGCGGCAAATGCCAATGTCGGTATTGGTCAGTCCAACACATTCAGCAATGCGGCAAACAATTTGATTGTGGGTCAAAATAATGTTTTGAGCAGCACGGCAAGCCATCATTTAGTTGTTGGGATGTCCAATGAGGCATCGGGTTTGTTTGGCTTTACGCATGGTTCTGGAAATGAGATTAATGCAGGAGTTTTGGCGGGTTTCAATTATGCTATGGGAAAGCAGAATACTATCAATTTTAATCAGACAGTAGCATTAAGCGGCTTTAATTACACATTGGGGATGCATAATGACATAACGAGCAATGCAGCCTCCGGAGTAAATTATATTTTTGGCGTAAGCAACAATATCAGCTACACGCCTCCTTCCGGTGAAGGCGGTTCAGGCATCGGAGCTAACTTTATTACAGGCGGCTCTAATACAATAAATGTCAATCAGTCGGGTTTGGAAGTTCCTTATGAGATTGGGGAGAACTTCATTACCGGGTTTGGAAATGAAATTTTAGGTGCAAGCATCGGCTGTTTTCAAAACGGTTTTTTGCTGAAAAGCACAGATGCAGTTGGAGCATTCACTATCGGCATAGGTGATTTTGCAAACGTTCAGCGGCTTGTAAACAACCACTCCCAAAGCCTGATGGTTGGCTTCGGCACTCAGCCCACTTTTTTTGTGCAGGATAATCATGTGGGGATAAATACAACAACTATGAATGATGCCGCTTTGCGCATTACCACAAGGGATGACGAGGGTGGTACAAAACTTGATATACAGGCTGCGGGTGACGAAGGTTGGCAAAACCAAATAAGGTTTATGGACAACAGCGGCAATTTCCGCCATCTGATTGTTGATGATTTTGAATCAAATAATTTGGTGATTATGCCGGGTTATTGGAATGGCGGGAATCCTGTGGCAAGTAATGTATTGAAAATAGATGGCAAACTCAAAATCGGCAATGTAACAACACCGTCATTAAACTCTTATTCATTATATGTTGAAAAAGGCATACTTGCCGAAAGTTTTAAGTGTGCTTTGAAATCAACAAGTGATTGGAGCGATTATGTGTTTGACGAATGTTATGAACTAAAACCATTAGATGAGGTAAAAGATTACATACGCGAAAACAAACGTTTGCCCGATGTGCCAAGCGCAGAAGAAATGGTAAAAAATGGCTTGGATGTGGCTAAAACAGATGCTCTGCTGTTGCGAAAGATTGAAGAACTGACTTTGTATGTAATAGAATTGGAAACAAAGCTGAATGTTGTTTTAGCAACAAACAAAAAGTAAGTGTATTTTCTTTCATCAGTAAACGGTAAGTTATGAAAAAGATTCCAATTCTATTGCTGTTTTCTCTGAACATCCTTTTTAGTAAAGACGCGGTTGCCAATACCCAAAACTGGACACCTCATAATTCCCCCTTTGGAGGCATTACGGTTTATCTTCCTTTTGTACCAAGCGTGTATGATAGTTTAAGAACGGTGGTGATGACAGCCGAATCGGATAGCACTATCGGGTTTAACGTGCATTATGTTGATACCGTTAAGTTTCTGACGGGTTTGCAGTTTTTTGATACGCTGATAACAAAATACAGCGGGGATTCCGTGCGGGCATTTGCTGATGCCATATTGAGCATTGCCAATGCTGATTTGGTAAGCGTACAAAATATTACTGCGCCAAATGATTCAACTATTTTGGGTTTGGAAATAGGCATGGAAATTCCACATCCTACTTATGAAACACTGATAACATTTTGCAGGATATACAGGAAAGGAAACAAGTTAGCGGTGATTACCATAAGCGCGGGCGAATTTGAAGCCGCTACGCTTTACAACTATAAAACCTTTTATTTTGCTAACGCAACTTTAAACTGGTGATTTATGAGAACTATATCTATTACATTCGTTTTGCTCGGATGTATATTTCTTTCTTCTTGCTGGCGCAAATGTATAGAACCCGATCTATGCTCATCCCCCAACATATTTTTAAAACATATAAATGTGTTTAGTACCGGGAACTGGTGGGTTTATACAAATGCCAATGGAGTTAAAAGAGATACCTTTTATGTGGAAAACTATAAGGATATGTCAAAGGCGTGTAAGGACGTAGGAGTAAATGTTGCTTTTTCATTAAAGAACCCAAACAAAACTTTTAATTGTAGTGTTTTGACATCTCTAAATGAGCAATGCAGGTCTGTCTTCAGTTTAGATAACAGAGCTATTTTGCTATTTCAAGACACATTGGTATATGATATGGGAACAAAGGATACTGTACTTGATTTGAATGGTAATATATATGGCACAGTATTTTTTCACCGCAGCAATCAATCCAATTTGGTTTATGGCTTGCAAGCAGGTATTGGCTTTGTACTATACATTAATGATACAGACACACTTATTCTAACAGAATATCACATAAAATAGACTTGAGATGAAAAACAGATTATTGATTGTCTTTGGTATTTTACTGCTCTTAAATACGGCAAAATCACAATTATGCTTTGAAACAGCAAACTCTTTGCTTTTCAATGACGAAAGAGAATTGGATAAAAGAGCAGCAGTAAGGATTGGCGTTGGTAACTTTAATTGCACAGCAACTTTTATTAATCGTAATACAAGCGATGCGGATTTGGGAAATTATTTTGTAACTGCATGGCATTGTTTATCAACTAAATTTCCTGATTATGAAAAGTAAACTACTGCTAACAAGCGCATTTCTTGGTTTGATATTTCTTTCTTCATGCTGGCGCAAATGCAAAGACCCTTTGCAATGCAATTTCCCTGAAGAATTTTTGAAATACACAAAGGTTTACAAGCCCGGTAACTGGTGGGCGTTTTCCAACTTAGACGGTTCTTGGCACGATACTTTTTATGTTGAAGATTACAAGGAAAGCAAAATACTCTCTAATTTATGTTGGGAAGGAACAAACATTACTTTTTCACTAAAAGGAAAGACAAAAACATTTCCATGTGAAATAATAACAGACGGGTCGGGCGGATGTGAATTTCGTTTTATGTTTAATTATAGAGACGTTTTGGCTTACAGGGATAGCATTCAAAAAAGAAATGGAACTATTGATACCCCACCGCTTATACTAAACGGTAATGTTTATTATGGTGTTCATTTTCATAACAGTTCTGACCCATTTACATGGACTTATGCGCTTGCAAAAGATATAGGGATTGTGTTACATATAGACAATGTGGATACTCTTGTGTTATTTGAATATCACATACAATAAAAAAACAGTTATGAAAAACAAATTATTGATTGCACTTAGCATCTTGATATTGTCAAATACCGCAAAATCACAATCATGCTTTGAAACCGCAAACTCTTTACTTTTTAATGATGAAAGAGAATTGGATAAAAGAGCGGTAGTGAGGATTGGAGTGGCGGGATGGAGTTGTACGGCAACATTTATTAACCGTAATACAAGCGATGAGAATTTAGGAAATTATTTTGTAACTGCATGGCATTGTTTTAAATTAGGAAGTGGAGAATGTGACGGGGATGATTTTGATTTTGAAAATGAGAATGTTAGATTTCACTTTAACTATCAAAGCCCTAATAGCTATGAAACCGATACTGTATTCTATAACGCTCAATGGCAAGGTCAGAGTTTTTCTAAATCAACTAACTTTGGAGGATGATATCATGTAAGCAAAGTTGAACTCATCAAGAAAGTTTCCTGTGAGTTAGGCGATTTTGCTTTATGCCGTATGATAACGCCTGCACCACCGCATTTCAAAATTTATTATGCGGGTTGGAATGCCAACCCACATCTTTCAGCTACGCATATCTACACCGACTTTAACCACCCGGGAGGCTATCAAAAACGAGTTGCACAAACCAACAGGCTGATTGACTTGTCGAGACCTGCCGCAGTTGCTACCTGCATTGCAGTTGCTTCTGCAATGGATATTATACTTGCTCCATTGATTCCGTTTTATCCACCGGTTGCATCTCTCGCCTGCGCTGCGCTGCCTTTTTCGCCATATTATCAGGTTCCAAAATTAACTTACGGTGGTTTAAGAAAGGGTTCGTCAGGGTCTTCATTGCTGTCTCCTTCGGGCAGGATTATCGGCACTTATTCGGCAGATGCGGAAGGAACGTTATGTACCGGAGAAACACATTTGCTCAGCTTTTTCTCAAAGTTTTACAAGATGTACACCGACCGCGATATTTCAGGTACACTAAACCCCAATAGTGATAAAATGGTGCATACATTTGGAATGCCGGGCAGAGAAATAACCTGCCCGCAAAACCATTACAATTTAAACGGTTATTACTTTCCTGCAAAGGATTATCAGCCCGAAAATCATATTGAGCTGAAAGCCGCCAATCACATCACTACCCGTTCTACTTCCAGTTTCATCTTTAATACCAACCCTAATGAACCCGACAGGGGGCTAATGATATTTGATGAAGCTGATTTTAAGTTCACGGCAGGGCAAAGCATCACTTTGAACCCGGGGTTTATTGTGGAGCAGGGGGCGGTGTTTGAAGCAAAAATAGAGCCTTGCTATCCGCCTTCTAAAAGCAGGGATGAGTTTGATGTAAATCAATATCTGGCAAGTCGCAATTTCATCCCCGAAAAATTAGAGTACGATTGGGCGCAGAAATTAGGATTTGGTAATGTTTCACTTCAAAAAGAAGACATTATTTTAAAAGCATTTCCTAACCCTGCAACATCAAGCATAACCATCCGCAAACTCGGGGATATTTCGCAGGAAACGGTTATTGACGGTGTGTTTGATTTTATTGGTCGTAAAGTGGGAGCGTTTGAAAACATACATTTTCAGTTTGAAACAAGATTAGATATTGCAAATTTGCCTTCGGGTATTTATTTTGTAAAAACTACCACGCAGGGAGTTTCAAAAACTATTTCATTCAACAAAACAAATTTCTGATGTTATGAAAGTATTTTTTTGTGCATTTTCATTGTTATTGGCGTTGTGCATTTCATCATGCAAGAAATGTTACAACTGCCAAAATATTTGCTACACCTGCAATCATCCGAATTTGAAATCTTACTGTTCGGGCGGCACACACTACAGCACGGTTGCAATGGTGGAAGCTAACGTAATAGACCTAAGAAGCAGCGGCTACGAATGTGATAAAATAGCTCCGACCATCAATGACGATATTTGTGTGGACAAAAAATCGCAAGAAGAATTTGAAGCATTTTTTGGCAGAACACCACAGTACAAGTGTGAGTTGAAATAGGGTTAGCTCCAAAGCGTTCGCTCCCTCGCCCGTGTCCTGCCTTAAACCTACAAATGAATCACTTCGCCAAAGGCTGCGGCTGTTGCTTCCATGATGGCTTCGCTCATGGTCGGGTGCGGATGAATGCTTTTGATGATTTCGTGTCCGGTGGTTTCTAATTTGCGCGCAACAACCACTTCTGCAATCATTTCCGTAACATTTGAACCAACCATGTGCGTACCCAACCATTCGCCATATTTTGCATCGTAAATTACTTTCACAAAACCTTCTTTCGCACCTGCCGCGCTTGCCTTGCCCGATGCCGAAAACGGAAACTTACCTACTTTAATTTGATAGCCTCTTGTCTTTGCTTCTTCTTCCGTTAAACCAACACTGGCAACTTCGGGAATACAATACGTGCAGCTTGGAATATTTTCGTAATTGATTGGCTCGGGATTGTGTCCTGCAATTTTTTCTACACACACTATTCCTTCGGCACTTGCAACGTGCGCCAGTGCCTGACCTTTCACAATATCACCAATGGCATAAACGCCTTCCACATTCGTGCGGTAAAAATCATCGGTAACAACAATTCCTTTATCGGTTTTTACACCACATTCTTCTAAGCCCAAGCCTTCTAAATTGGTGCTGATGCCCGCAGCCGAAAGCACAATGTCTGCTTCTATTTTTTCACTGGTTCCGTCTTTTGCTTTTGCGGTTACGATGCAGGTTTTCCCTTTTGCATCCACCGATTCGACAGCAGTTGCGGTTTTAATTACAATGCCTTTTTTCTTCAAAATCTTTTCAATCTCCTTACTTACATCGGCATCTTCGCGGGGCAACACGCGGTCTAAAAATTCAACCACCGTAACTTTAGTTCCAAGCGTGTTATAGAAATAGGCAAACTCCAAGCCGATTGCGCCACTGCCCACCACCACCATAGAAGCGGGTTGCTGCGGCAAACTCATTGCTTCGCGGTAGCCGATAATTTTTTTGCCGTCCTGTTTTAAATTGGGCAATTCGCGGCTTCTGCCTCCGGTGGCAAGGATGATATGTTTTGCAGCGTATTCGGTTTTCTTTCCCGCTGCATCCGTTACTTCTACTTTTTTGCCGGGCTTTAGTTTTCCGATTCCCATAATCGCATCAATTTTATTTTTCTTGAATAAAAACTGAATGCCTTTGCTCATGCCTTCTGCAACCCCGCGGCTGCGTTTAATCACGGCTGCAAAATCCGCTTTTGCATCGCTCACGGTTATGCCATAATCGGCAGCATGGTTCAGGTATTCAAAAACCTGCGCACTTTTCAACAATGCTTTGGTTGGAATACAGCCCCAGTTTAAGCAAACGCCACCGAGGTTTTCCTTTTCAACAACCGCCACTTTCAAGCCCAATTGCGATGCGCGAATGGCTGCTACATATCCTCCGGGTCCGCTTCCTATTACTATTAAATCGTAGTTCATGTTTTAAATTTTGCGGGTGCAAGTTAGGTGCTTGGAAATACTTTGCAAGATTTTTTGAGGAACTGTGTTCTCTATGCAAGTTTTTCACACAGAGAACACAGAGCGTTTGCTTGCGCAAACTTATGTTTCTCGCAGAGGCGCGGAGACATTCATCACAACTCATCTCTTATCACTCATAAATATTTACTCCGCAACAATCTTTCCTCTGCCTACAAGTTTCCCTTCCGATTTTATTTCAAAGAAATAAATGCCGTTGGTAAATCCTGCGCGGTCAATGGTAAACTGATTGGTGTGAAATGCCTTTTGCTGTTTTACTTTTCTTCCGTTTATGTCATAAACTGCAAGCTGTATTTCTTTGAAATTTTCGCCTTCAATTTTTATGGTTGCCTGCTCGGTAAACGGATTTGGATAAGCCGAAATCTGCACTTCTTT
The DNA here is from genome assembly GCA_964605875.1 of uncultured Chitinophagaceae bacterium. Classification (GTDB taxonomy): domain Bacteria; phylum Bacteroidota; class Bacteroidia; order Chitinophagales; family LD1; genus UBA7692. Next base: position 2,027 of record CAZSEG010000023.1, on the reverse strand, counting down.
TTCGGCATATAAATTTTCGATACCCGTAAAAGTCAGTTCGCCAATTTGAACAGTTGCCGTGTTCGTAATCACAGGCAAATTGTAATCGAAATAAATTGCCGCGTTGTTGTTGATGACTATTCCGTTGGCGTTGTTTTCTTTCTGTTTTATTTTGAATTTCACAAAACCCCGACTGCCCGTTTCGTCTGTTGCGCTGTCGGGCAGGTTAATGTTGTTAAACAGAAATTCTATCACGTTGCTGCTCAGAAAATTCATTTCAAATTTGTGGCTCGCTACACCCACTTTGATGGAAGCGGGATTAAGGTATGAAGCCAGTGTGTCCACCAAACGAACAGTGTAAGCCGTATCCGTTCCTGTATTTTGAAACGTGATAGTGTATTCTAATTCTGTTTCACTATCAATCAGATGATTTTCACCTGCGCCTTCGGGCAATACGTATTTGGCATTCGGGTCATACGAAGCCGTTACAAGCGCGCAAAGCGTATAATCAAAACCATAAAAACCGTTCATGGGAAACTGGTTGATAAAGCCTGTGCTGAATGTTCCAAAATCATTTGTCCCTGCGGCTTCGATAGCGGCAGTGGTGAATTTTGAATACGGGTTAAAATCAGTTTGCTTAACAGTAGCCCGCCATGTTGCGCCATTGGCTTTCAGCTTGCGAATAATTTCTGCGCCTGCGGGCAGTTGCACAGTCTCTTTTACCAGTATTACATTGTCTTCAATCACAATCATTTCCTGCGGAATATTCATGTTTCCGTTGCCGATGTTTTTAAGTTTAAATTCCACGCTGTCGGTGGCGGTATTGTAAGTAGCCATCATCTGCAAATCAGCTTCATCCCAAAGCGGGGAAACGCTATATACGGTATCGCTGTATGCGTGCGCATTGAAGCAAAGCGTTCTGTCTATAAGGTCGAGATTAATTATCGGGTGATAGAAAATTTTAAGCGTTTCTTTTTGCATCACACCCAAATTCTGCACAGGAAAAGTAAACGTGTTTCCGTTTTGTGCAGTCCACGCCACGCTTGCGGAATCGACCACTAAATTGGTGTCTAACTCCACTTCAATGTAGCCCGTAAAAACATCTGTTCCGATATTTTTATATTCCAACGTGTAAACAAAAGCATGGGGCATGAAAAGCGGAATTCGGGTTTCTGCACTCATCACGATATAAGGGCTTTGTAGAATGGCATTGTAGCCAAATGAAACAATAGTATCGGCATTAAGCGGTAAAGTGATTGAGGCAGGATTGCAGGCAGATTCCGCCCAGTAAGGCGAAATGCTTTCGAGCGCAATGTTGTATGTTCCGTTATTTACGCCCAGCGAAAAGAAACCGGAATCATTTGCCGCCACAATGAAAGTATCTGTTGTATTTGAAACAGTAATGTTTGTAATCAACGCCTGTTCGCTGCTGTCGCGTTCACAATTATTATTCACATCATCATAAATATAACCTGATAATGTGCTTGGGAAAGCGCGCCCCGTGCTGTCGGTTTTTATTGCCCATGTAAATTGGTCTGGATTTCCCCACCCGGCAAGGAAAAAACCTTTATCGCTTGTTTGTATCCATTTGGTTGAAAATTTTCTGCCATCGCCAAAGTTTGAAAGAGGCAGCGCATTTGTTGATAAAATATTTCCGCTGGTGTCTGCTTCGTGCAGTAAAAGATTGCTTGTTTTCCCATTGTTCGTTAGGAAAGAAGACAGAATTTCAAAGTTTCCGTTATCTCTTGCAAGCAAGAGAGAGATTGAAGCGGAATGGGGCAGCGCAGGATAGTTTTGTGTCCATAGTTCATTTCCGTTTTGGTCAATTTTGGAAACATACGGATTGCCATTACTTGTTCCATACACTAAAATATTTCCGTCTTGCGCAAGCGTTGCATTGCAATAGGTGCTGTCGTTGATGTCGTATTGCCACAGAAAGTTCCCCAAAGCATCCACTTTGTAAAGGCGTTTTTGCTGTTTGTTTGAAACTACTTGCATCACAGCGAGAAAGCCCCCGTCTGCCGTGCTGTAAAAACCAGCAGGATAAC
>CAZSEG010000022.1:26869-29345 GCA_964605875.1 uncultured Chitinophagaceae bacterium | reverse complement strand
AAGAGGCTGTAACCCTGAGCGTAGTCGAAGGGTTATTTTCCGAAGAGGTCTATTGTTTTACTTATGGCGGCACCGACAACGGGACAGACTACAAACGGTTCGGGATATATTAACGGCTTCTCAGACATTATACCTTTTTCACTTCGCATTTCGGTTGGCATTAAACTTTACGCTCCCGAGAAAAGAAAGCCAAAGTTGCTCGGCAAATGAAGACCGGAGTCTTTCATACAAGCCGCTTCTTTCATATCAACATCTCACTTTGCGGACAAAGTGTTTCTTTTCTTTTTACTCGGGCTTATACTGAGTTAATTGCAGCTCTTCGATTCTGTTAAAGTTTTTATCCGAAGTTATGAAAGGGAGGTCGAGATAAAGCGCTGTTGCCGCAGCAATTGCATCGCCTAATTTGAGGCGATACTTTTTTCTTAGTTCTACATAAATGCTTTTAATCTCTTCGTTGATGTCAATGATGGTGCAGCTTTCAAGAAACTGTTTTATCTGATTGTGCTCTTTTGAAGTAATGCTCTGATAGCCCAATAATTCTAATTCTGTGATAACGGAAACGTATCCTTTTTTTGTCCTGCAAAAACTCCGCCAGCGTTTCATCGCCTGCAAGCAGGTATAGGACAATGTTAGTGTCTAATGCAATTCTATTCCCACTCATCTCTCAACTTTTGCTGAATGGCTAATGGAGACTCTTTTAATTTGATGGTGCCGCAGAATTTTTTGGCATCCATTCTTTTCTTCATGGCAATACCGCGCAAACGTTTGTTCAGCGTTTCTATCTGCTTAATTGTAGCACCCCGTTTTAAAACCACTATCATACATTCCTTTTTTTGAATTAGTACAAAGATAAGTTTCAACCCGCGAAAACAAAACAACAGCAGGCTACTTTATGATACGCTGGAAACGGATATTCTACAATTCCCTCTTGGCATCAAAAGCCTCCAGATAATCGCCCACCCTGCGCACAAAGCTGCCGCCAAGCGAACCGTCAATTATACGGTGGTCGTAGCTGTGGCTCAAAAACATCATGTGGCGGATGCCTATGGTGTCGCCTTCTTCGGTTTCAATCACCACAGGTTTTTTCTTGATAGCGCCTGTTGCAAGTATGGCAACCTGCGGTTGAAGAATAACAGGCGTGCCCATCACATTGCCAAAGGTTCCCACGTTTGAAACGGTATAAGTTGCGCCTTCAATATCTTCGGGTTTCAGCTTGTTGTTGCGCGCGCGGTTGGCAAGGCTGTTCACCTGTTTTGCAAGCCCCACAAGGTTCAACTGGTCGGCATTTTTTATTACGGGAACAATTAAATTTCCTGTTGGCAAAGCCGTAGCCATACCGATGTTGATGTCTTTTTTCACAATAATATTTGTGCCGTCCACACTGCTGTTTACCAACGGAAAATCCTGCAAGGCGCGCACCACCGCTTCAATAAATATTGGCGTAAAAGTGAGGTTTTCGCCATATCGCTCTTTGAACTTATCTTTCATGCGGTTGCGCCACAGCACCAAGTTGGTAACATCGGCTTCCACAAACGAGGTAACGTGCGCAGAAGTCTGCTTGCTCTTCACCATGTTGTCGGCAATCAGCCTGCGCATCCTGTCCATTTCAATAATCTCCACGTTGCCGCTATAGCTTTTTGCCGGAGCCGCCTGCACCACTTCTGCCTGTTTTGTTACCTGCGCAACTGCTGTGGTTTGCGGTTTTTGCTGCGGTGCGTTTTTGCGTTGCTCCACAAAAGCAAGAATATCTTTTTTAGAAACCCTGCCTCCCGCGCCCGTGCCGGGCAAAGCCTCTAATTCAGTCATGCTGATGCCTTCCTGACGCGCAATATTCAACACCAATGGCGAATAAAATCTGTCGGATGCAACCACTGCCGCAGGTGCTGTGGTTGTAGAAATTGCAGGAGTGGTTACGGCAGCTTTTACCGGAGCGGTGGCTTGCGGTGTAGCGCTTACATTTGCTGCAACGGCATCATTAGAAATGATGGCAACGGCTTTGCCCACCGGCACTACATCGCCTTCTTTAAAAAGCATTTCCACCAAAACACCACTCACCGTTGAAGGCACTTCGGAATCCACTTTATCGGTTGCTATTTCTAAAACCGCTTCATCCTGTTGAATAGTATCACCCGTTTTTTTCAGCCATTTAAGGATAGTTGCTTCGGTAATGCTTTCGCCCATTTTGGGCATGATGAGTTCAAAATTTGCCATACGTTTTTGCTGCTGCTCACTTTTTTGCGCGGCTAAAATAGTTTTTTAAGATTAGTGGCTAAACAACAGATGCAAAACCACAGAAAAATGAAAAAAAGCAATATTCATTCATTCTCAAATTGCAGCAAAAATTTCAACTCAATATTTTTTTTCATCTGTAAATCAATTCATTGTCAATCTGATAAGCAGGGCATTTTATCCTTTCAACCTAAAAAACTATCTTCGCACTCCTTTTAAAAAAATTTCAAGGCTATGTTGAACATCG
>CAZSEG010000022.1:23552-26859 GCA_964605875.1 uncultured Chitinophagaceae bacterium | reverse complement strand
AATTTTACTATTTATGTTCAATTTGATTTTGTTTGGTCCTCCGGGAAGCGGCAAGGGCACACAGGCAACAAATATTATTACTAAATACAGTTTGGTTCACCTTTCTACGGGTGATATGCTGCGGGCGGAAATTGCGGCACAAACCAAGTTGGGTTTAGAAGCAAAAGCCCTGATGGATAAAGGTGAATTAGTGCCGGATGCGGTAGTGATTGGCATGATAGGCAACAAACTTGCCGACAATAAAGAAGTGAAGGGTTTCATTTTTGACGGCTTTCCGCGCACGGTGGCGCAAGCTGTTGCTTTAGATGATTTGTTAGAAAAATACAACGCGCCTATCAAAACAGTTTTGTCTTTAAAAGTGAGTGAAGAAGAACTGACGCGCAGGATTTTGGAGCGCGGCAAAACAAGCGGCAGAAGCGATGATCAAAACGAAGAAATTGTGCGCAACCGTGTGGTAGAATACAGGAACAAAACTGCGCCATTGGCTGATTTTTATGCCAAGCAAAATAAGTTGGTTGAAATTGCAGGTGAGGGAACTGTTGAGGAAATTTTTGCTTTATTGAGTGCGGAAATTGATAAACACTAAAATAGTTTAGTGTTTTGCTTGCGGCAAAAAACTGACCGCAAAACAATCATGGAAAACTTCATTGACTACGTAAAAATTTGTTGCCGCAGCGGTAAGGGTGGTGCAGGCAGCGCGCATTTCCGCAGAGAAAAATTTGTGGAGTTTGGCGGACCCGATGGCGGTGATGGCGGCAGAGGCGGACACATCATTTTGCGCGGCAACAAGCAACTCTGGACTTTACTGCATTTAAAATATCGCAAACACGTTATTGCCGAAGATGGCGAAAACGGAGCCAAGCAACTTTGCACAGGCAAAAGCGGTGACGATGTAATTTTGGAAGTGCCGCTCGGAACTGTTGCTAAGGACGATGAAACAGGCGAAACAGAAATTGAAATTACAGAAGACGGGCAAGAGTATGTTCTTGTTCCGGGAGGAAAAGGCGGCAAGGGAAACAACTTTTTCAAATCGCCAACAAACCAAGCCCCAAGCCATGCACAGCCCGGTATTCCCGGCAGGGAAGAATGGAAAGTATTGGAATTAAAATTATTGGCTGATGTAGGTTTAGTAGGTTTTCCCAATGCCGGAAAATCAACTTTGCTTTCGGTTGTCAGCGCGGCAAAACCCGAAATTGCAGATTATCCTTTCACCACTCTAACGCCAAATTTAGGCATGGTGAATTACCGCGATAAATTCAGTTTTGTAATGGCTGATATTCCCGGGATTATTGAAGGCGCATCTGCCGGAAAAGGGCTTGGCACACGCTTCCTGCGCCATATTGAACGCAATGCCTGTCTGCTTTTTTTAGTGCCGGTTGATGCAGATAATATCATGAAGCAATACCATATTTTGTTGAACGAATTAGCGCAATACAATCCCGAGTTGGTGCAAAAACGCAGGTTGCTTGCCATCACCAAAGCCGACACGGTGGATGATGAAACCCGCAACATGATTGAAGATGAATTGAAAAAAGAGTGGAAAGAAAGGAATGTGGAATACACTTTTATTTCATCGGCAACCAATACAGGAATTTCTGCTTTGAAAGATAAACTTTGGGCGTTGATGCACGAAGAAGACCCGACATAGTTACTACAATTTGCACAACCCGAATTATCCATTCAAATTGCCGCTTCAATTTTTTGCATGGCATCTTCATTGGTTTTAACGATTGACCTTGGCACTTCGGGTCCAAAAGTTTCTGTGTATAACGAACAAGCCCAACAGCTTGATTCAGCTTTCTGCGATACAACTTTGATACTAACGCCCGACAATGGTGTGGAGCAAGCTCCGCAAGATTGGCTCAATGCCATTTTCAATGCTTATGAAGCAATTGTAAAACGCGGAAAATTCAACCCGAAAGAAATTGATGTGTTGAGCATTACTTCCCAATGGAGCGGCACTGTTGCTGTTGACAAAGAAGGAAAGCCTTTGATGAACGGCATCATCTGGATGGATGCGCGTGGTGCGGAATACGCACATCAACTCACCGATGGCTTATTTAAAGTGGACGGCTATGATGTTTTTAAAATTTTGAAATGGATAAACATCACAGGTGGCGGACCAACAAAATCGGGCAAAGACTCCATTGCGCACATTCTTTACCTAAAACATAAACGACCTGATGTTTACAACAACGCGCAATATTTCTTAGAGCCGAAAGATTATTTGAACTATTACTTCACAGGCAGGGTTTGCGCTTCGTTTGATTCCATCACGCTGCATTGGGTAACGGACAACCGCAATATCAACAACATAAAATATCACGATGGCTTACTGAAAAGTTCGGGAATTGATAAAGAAAAATTACCTGAATTAGTTCCCGCCAACAGCATCATCGGAACGGTGAAAAACGACCTTGCGCAGCAGCTTGGCTTGCACGATAAAGTGAAGGTGGTAAGCGGCTCGCCCGACACACATTCTGCGGCTGTCGGCTCGGGTGCGGTAAAAGATTTTGAAGCGCACATTTATGTAGGAACTTCGGGTTGGATGCTCACGCATGTGCCGTTCAAGAAGACTGATTTATTGCACAACATGGCATCTATTCCCAGCGCCTTGCCGGGCAGATATTTGTTGGTGAATGAGCAGGAAAGTGCAGGCGCTTGTTTGAATTTTGTGAAGAACAACTTGTTGTTTCCGACTGATGCCATCAGCAATCAAACCGCACCGAAAGATTTTTACAAATTGGCTGACGAAGCCGCCCAAACATCGCCTGCGGGCAGCAACGGCTTGATGTTTACGCCTTGGCTGAATGGCGAGCGCAGCCCTATTGACGACCATCACGCACGCGCATCTTTCATCAATCTTTCATTAAAGAATACACGCGCAGATATGATTCGCGCAGTGTTTGAAGGTGTGGCAAACAACAATCGCTGGCTGATGATGTATTCCGAAAAAATGATTGGCAAACCTTTTGAAGCATTGCGCTTTATTGGCGGTGGCGCTAATTCAGAGTTGTGGTGTCAAATAATGGCGGACACGCTGAACAGAGAAATTTTACAAGTGGAAGACCCCATCTCTGCCAACTCGAAAGGCGCGGCATTGTTGGCTTTAACGGCAACAGGAAAAATGCATATTAACGACATCGGTAATTTTGTTCCTGTTAGAAAAGCCTTTGCGCCTAATCAAAATCATCGCGCTGTTTATGATGAACGATTTGATATTTATCAAACCATTTACAAAAAACAGAAAGGGCTTTTTGCAAGGTTGAATAAATAGATAAGTTACCGGAGAAGCGTTACATTTGGT
>CAZSEG010000022.1:10211-23542 GCA_964605875.1 uncultured Chitinophagaceae bacterium | reverse complement strand
CATTTGGTAAAAGAGATAAAATTACTATGACGGAAACTCTGCAAACAGATTTTCAGGTTGGAATTGTCGGGGCGGGCTTTGGCGGAATGATTGCCGCTTTGCGATTGAAAGCAAGCGGACGAAATTCATTCGTAATTTTTGAGCGTGCCGATGAAGTAGGTGGAACGTGGCGCGAAAATACCTACCCGGGTTGCGCCTGCGATGTGCAGTCTGATGTTTATTGCATTGCTTCCGAACCGAACCCCAACTGGTCGGAAACCTACGCGCCACAATCTGAAATTTGGGCGTATATGAAAAGCGTTGCGGACAAACACCATTTGCGCGATAACACACGTTTTAATTTCAATGTAACGAAAGCGGAATTTATTTCGGAGTTTGGACATTGGAAAGTAACCAATCAAAATGGCGAAGCCGTAACCGTAAAAATTTTGATTGCCGCAATCGGACCACTCAATCGCCCGATTATTCCAAACTTCAAAGGTTTGGAAAATTTCAAAGGCGAACAGTTTCACTCCGCCCGTTGGAATCATGATTATGATTTGAAAAACAAACGTGTTGCCGTAATTGGAACAGGCGCGAGCGCGATACAAATTGTTCCGAATATCGCGCCAATCGTAAAAGATTTAGTGGTGTTTCAACGAACGGCTGCGTGGATTTCGCCACGCCACAGCCGCAAAAATTCTGCGCTCAAGAAAAAACTCTTTGCCGCATTTCCTGCTTTGCAGTTGGCAAGCCGAAAACTTCATTACAACTTCAATGAGTTGATTGGTGCAGGTTTTATCGGTAATGAGATGATTCATGGAATTGCGACTAAGGTTTCGTTGCGCAGTTACAATGTGGTGAAAGACCCCGAAACTCGCGCTAAACTTACGCCAAACTATAAGTTCGGTTGCAAGCGCGTTTTGAAAACAGACGATTATTTGCCGACATTCAACCGTGAGAATGTGCATTTAGAAACTTCGGGAATTGACCACTTCACGCAAGACAGCATCGTAGCCAAAGACGGCACGGAACACAAGATTGATGCAGTGATTTTCGGAACAGGTTTTGAGGTTACGGATTTCCAGACAGGCACACAAATAATTGGCTTAAACGGACGCGACATTTTTGAATACTGGCGCGAAAAAGGCGTGTCGGCTTATCACGGAATGACGGTGGCGCACTATCCGAATTTCGGTTTGCTGTTGGGACCAAACACGGGTTTGGGGCACAATTCTGTAGTGGATATTATGGAATCGCAAATGGTGTATCTGATGCAGTATATCGAAGCGATTGAAAAACTGCCTGCAAATGCCGCATTAGATGTGAAGCAAGTTATTCAGGATAAACACAATGAAGCACTGCAAAAACAATTTGACGGCACGGTTTGGAGTTCGGGCTGTAAGAGTTGGTATTTAGATCGCAACGGCAAAAACGTAACGCTTTATCCGCGTCTGAATACGACTTACAGAAATACGGTGAAACATTTTAATCAGGAAGATTTTAATTATTTAACCACATAGCAACATAGATAGAAATGCTTGTAAAAGTTGAATGTCTAATCTTGCTCTTTACTCTCTTAAAATTCTATGTTTCTATGTAGTTTCAAAAAGTTTAAAGCATAAGCATTTAAATATATGGCAGTCCCTTATTTTCAAAATAAAAAATGTCTGCTCACAGGCGCGGCAAGCGGAATCGGCAAGGCAACCGCTATTGAATTAGCAACACGAGGCGCAGAACTTTTCCTGACGGACATTAACGCCAAAGGATTGCAGCAAACCGTTGATTTCATTCAATCACAAAACGGAAAAGTAAGCGCGTACAAGGCATTCAGCATTACCGATTTTGAACAGGTAAAATTATTTTCGGAAGAAATTTACACGCAACACGGAGCAATGGACATCGTGATGAACATTGCCGGAATTTCCGCATGGGGCGCGGTGGATAAAATGCAACACGAAGAATGGAACAGCATCATTGACATTAACTTGAAAGGACCAATTCATATCATTGAAAACTTTGTGCCGAAGATGATGCAGCAGAGAAAAGGACATATCGTGAATGTATCATCTGCCGCAGGGCTTTTCGGCTTGCCGTGGCACGGTGCGTACAGCGCGAGTAAATACGGACTTCGCGGTTTGTCAGATGTTTTGCGCCACGATTTGAAACGCCACAACATTCACGTTCATTTGGTCTGCCCGGGCGCGGTGGATACTGGATTGGTGCATACCATAAAAATATCAGGCGTTACAATTTCTGATGAAGAATTGCAACAACTCAAATCGCGTTTTCAAAAACACGCGGTAAAACCTGAACAAGCAGCAAAAACTATTCTGAAAGGAATTGAGAAAAACGATTACCTGATTTTTACTTCGTTCGATATTCGTTTCGGATATTGGGCAAAACGCAAGTTCACTTTTCTGTATGAAATTGTGATGCAGAAAATGAACGATTATTTTCAAAAAACATTAACAGGAAAATAATATGCAAGATATACTCATTCCCGAACAAGGCTGGACGAACATTCCACGCAGAATAAATATCCCCGATGATAAAGAACAAAGTGTGTTATTTAAAATAGTGGGGAAAGGAGCAAAGTTGTTCGGCAGAAATGAAGTGCCTGATGTGTTTAAACTGTTGGCGATAAACCCAAAAATATTTTGGGCGTGGCTGTATTTCGCTTCCAAATTATTCCCTTACGGAAAACTGTCGGGCAGAGAAAGAGAACTGATAATTCTTCGCGTGGCGTGGTTGTGCAGATGCAGATACGAGTGGGGACAGCATATTGAAGTGGGGCTGAAAAACGGACTGACAGATAAAGACATTGTAAATGTTTCTATTGGATATTCTTCATTTCACAGTGAAAAAGAAAAGAGTTTGATAACCGCCTGTGATGAATTAATAAATAATCAACTCATTTCAGAAAACACATGGCAAATACTTTCCAAATTTTATTCCGATAAACTGCTGATAGAAATTTCGATGCTGATAGGACATTATCAGATGTTGGCAGGTTTTCTTAACAGCGCAGGTTTACAATTAGAACCTTCTGCTGAAAATATAATGCAGGCGTTTAATAAGCGAATACAAAATCAGGCGTAACTATTTATGAGCAACTTCTCGAACAAATACATTTTTAAAATACAGGTAGTAATCCTGTTAAGCATTTTGAATGTAGAAGTTGTTGCCCAGAAACTTCCTGATTTTGATGCAACCCACCAACCGAAAGCTCCTGATTACAGCTTGTCTGAAAATTGGGCTGCATTGCCTTTCAGGGTTGACGCAGCCGATGCAATTCCCAAAGGAGAAGCATGGATAGATGATGCTCAAAAAACAGTAGATGTATTTTATATCTATCCCACCATATACCTGAAAGGAAAAACATGGAATGCAGATGTATCCGAAAAATCGCTGAATAAACGTATTGACAAATATCCCGTAAAGTTTCATGCTTCGGTATTCAATAAAGTTGCAAGGGTTTATGCTCCAAGATACAGGCAATCTATCCACACAGTATGGGAAGACCCCGAAGAAAAAAACCGAAAAGCCTCTTTAGATTTTGCATATCAAGATGTAAAAAAATCGTTCGAGTATTATCTCGAAAACTACAACAATGGTCGCCCGTTTATCATTGCTTCTCACAGTCAGGGCACTTATCACGGCAGAAAACTTCTGAAAGAATATTTCGATAATTCAGTGCTCAAAGAAAAGCTGATTGCCGCCTATCTGATTGGCTACGGTATAGATTCGAGCTATTATCAAACACTGGACTATTGTAAAAACCCGACAGACAATCACTGCTATATCACTTGGGCTTCGTTTCGGCACAATTACGAACCAAAGACAAAAGACCCCAAATTAAATTCCTTGCTTTATACCAATGTCTGCATCAATCCGATAACGTGGACAAATCAAAAAGACAATATAGATTCCGAGCTTTCGGAAGGTGGAATAATGCTGAAGATGAAAAAAAAGAAACGCAGAAAAAATTCCGCTCAAATTTCGGATGACAATTATTTGAAGGTAAAAACAAAATATCCTTTCGTGCAATTGCCTTGTTTCAGGGTTTATCACATTTTAGACTACAATCTTTTTTGGTTCGATGTAAGAAAAAATGTAGAGCAAAGAGTAGAAAATTATTGGCTAACCATAAGAGAGTAGCAAATGAATAGCCGAAAAAAAATGCTTGCTATAGCTTTCTGTAAAAGCCCTCGGACAACCGGGGGCTTTTTTGTTGGTCGTCCTAATGGGTTTACCTCTTTCTCACTTTAACAAATTTCCTTTGCAAAGTTCTTTCACATATACGGCAAACGAAATCATCGGTAAGAGAATAAAACTTTTGCGTGAGAAAAGAGGAATGACACAAACCGAGTTTGGTTCTCTAATCAATGCAGACAAACAGGATGTACCAAAGTTGGAACAGGGCAAAAAGAAATAACACTTGACTACATAGATAAAATAGCAACACCACTACAAGTTTCACAATCAGAATTCATCAACACAAATATTTAATCACACAAAAATCAAATAACATGGCATCAAAATCAGAAACCGGACACGCAAAAAATGTAGCAAACTTTGAAGATTTAATTTCATTTTGTCGGGGCTACGCCTCTGCGAAAAAAACAACAATATGGAAAAACAAATTATAGGCATTACCGATTGCGGTAAATACAAAAATTATCACGGGTGGATTGCGGCTGCTTCACCCGAAATTGAAATCATCAAACTAAGCTATCGCAACAACAATTTTGATGACATCAAAAAATGTACAGGCATTATTTTAACGGGCGGTGAAGATGTTCATCCGCGCTTCTACAATCAACCTGAATACTTGCCGTATTGTCTGCCAACCGACATGGACGAACAGCGCGATGAATTTGAATTAAACGTGTTGGAATATTCGCAGCAAAACAACTTGCCTTTGCTGGGTATTTGTCGCGGTTTGCAGATTGCCAATGTGTTTTTTGGCGGCACTTTAATTCCCGATTTGCCATCATTCGGCAAATACAATCACTCTAAGTTTTATGAAGGTAAAGACCGCTACCATAATGTGTCGGTTGACCCTTATTCTATGCTGCACAGCATCACGCAAAAATCGAAAGGCATCATCAACAGCGCACATCACCAAAGCGCAGGGATGATTGGCAAAGGCTTGGTGGTAAGCAGCTTTTCAGATGATGGTGTAGTAGAAAGCATCGAACGCAAAAATCCTTCGGAAAGCAGTTGGTTATTGCTTGTGCAATGGCATCCCGAAAGAATGCGCGATAAAAATGTGAATGAATTTTCGGTGAATGTGAGGAAGGCATTTTTAGCTGCTTGCTAAAGATTTATTTTCGTTCTCTCTCAGCCACGCCTCCGCAATTTTCAAAACCGCATCGCCATTCCATATTTCACTGATGTTTTCAATCTGCATGATTTCATCCAACAACTCACTTTGCTTTTTACCGCGAACTTGCGCTTCGCTGTAAGGAGTTTGATTGAACGTTACCATACTGTACAAGGTTTGAAAATTGGCAGGAAAATTTTCGGCAATTCGTTTTTCAATTTTCAAACGCAATTGAAAATCATCGCGCCCGCTCAGGTCGCGCATTTCAATGAAATTATACAGAGCTAAATCGGCAATGGCATCGGCATTAGGTTTGCGCGAATGTTGAAACGCATCTAAAGTTTTGTTCCAATCATTTTGGTTGGCATCCAACAGTTCATCCAACACACGCACATCTTCAAAACCACAGTTCATCCCCTGCCCGTAAAACGGCACAATGGCATGTGCTGCATCGCCAATCAAACAAACATTATTCACCTTCCATGGAAAGCAACGAACTGTAACCAATGAACCTGTCGGATGCTCAAAAAAATCTTCGGTTAATGTTGGCATCAACGCAACAGCATCAGGAAAATGCTTGTTGAAATATGTCGCAACGTCTTCTTTAGTTTTCAATTTATCAAAACCATTTTCTCCATCATAAGGAGCAAACAATGTGCAGGTGAAAGAGCCATCTAAATTCGGCAGCGCAATCATCATAAAACTTTCACGGGGCCAAATGTGCAACGCATTGTTTGCTATTTGATGTTTGCCGTCTTTTGCAGGAATGGTCAATTCTTTGTAGCCATGCGACTCGTGTTGCTGGCTTAAATTAAAGTTATGTGTGCGTTGCATTTGATAGCGCACTTCGCTGTATGCTCCCTCCGCAGCCAACAAAAATTCGGGTTGAATGGTGGTGCGATTTTTTGTTTCCGTGTTTTCAAAAATAGCTTTTGAATTTTTAAAATCCACTTCGCTGCATTGTTCATTGAAATGAAAATCAACACCTGATTTTTCGGCTTCTGTTGTAAGTGTTTCATTCAAAATTCCACGGCTCACACTGTAAATCGCCTGCCCTTCTTTTCCATAAGGTTGAAACAAAGTGTCGCCTTTCAAATGATGAATAATTCTGCCTTGCATGGGCAAACCGATGGCTTCAATTTTTTCTTTTAAACCGATTTTTTCCAAAGCCGCCCAACCGCGATTGCTCAACGCCAAATTGATGGAACGACCTCCTGTGTAGCCAACTTTGCGCGTGTCGGGTCTGCGTTCATAAACGGTTACTTTGTTTCCGCGCTTTGCTAAATAACAGGCAAGCAAACTGCCCACTAAACCCGCGCCTGATATGGTAATGTTTTGCATATTCAAAATTATAGGGCGAACCTAAAAGGAAAATTGTTTTTGGAGCCATGATTGTGGTTAGTTTATGTTTTGACAAAATTTTTGATGTGTGTAAAATAAAGGAATAGCAACAGAAATATTGTGAAGTGTTTATTTATCATAAATTCAACTAACACTGTTTTTGATAAATACATTTGCTGAAAGAAGTGGTTACCGAATTTCATTTTGTGGGTTTAAAAGCGTGGAAGACCGTATTGTTTTGCATCGTGGCGGGCTTGATTCCATTTAGTGTTTATTTGTTAGTGTGGCAATCGCTGGACTTGTATCAGGAACTTCACTACAATTCACTTTTTGCAAGACTGATACCGGTTACAATTTTATTAACCATCGGTTTTATCGCAACAGGTTTTTACGCTTCATTGAATTTTGTCCGGATAAATTTTTCGGAGCGGGATTGCACCATAAAATTCAACAGTCCATTGCGTTTGTTTATTCCAAAGTATGAGACTTTCAGATGGGATGAAGTAACACACTACGATTTGGTGCACGACATAGGCATGGTTTCACTCACAATTCATTTAAGAGGTAATCGTGAAATTTCAACTTCGCATTCAATTTTACTGAAAGGTGAAGATGATTTTCGCGCATTTGTCAGTACCATCAACCAAAATACAGGACTTTAATTTTCATTATTTTTTATGGATTATTCATTTAGTGTTTTTGCCAATCCCGATGCGTGGATTAGTTTGATAACCTTAGCATTTCTCGAAATTATTTTGGGGGTTGACAACATCATTTTCATTTCTATTGTTACCAATAAATTGCCTGCAGAAAAACAGCGCAGCACAAGAAATTTTGGCTTATTGCTTGCTTTAATTTTTCGCATCGGTTTGCTACTTGCCATCGCCTGGATTATCGGCTTAACCGCACCGATTTTTACTATTCTCGGCAATGCTTTTTCGGGGCGCGATTTGATACTGATTGGCGGTGGTTTTTTCCTGATTGCAAAAGCTACTTCTGAAATTCACGAAAAGGTAGCCAACAAAGAAACCGAGAAAAAAGTGAGTGCTGCCGCCACTGTCGGCAGTGTTATTCTTCAAATTATTCTGATTGATATTATTTTTTCATTCGATTCAATTCTAACCGCAGTGGGTTTAACGCAGCACGTAATGGTGATGATTATTGCAGTGGTAATTGCCATGATTGTGATGATGTTTTTTGCGGGCAGCATCAGCAAAGTCATCAACAAATATCCTACGCTTCAAATGCTTGCGCTTTCGTTTTTAATCATGATTGGCTTGACCTTAATTCTTGAAGGATTTGAAGTGCATGTAAACAAGGCTTTTGTGTATGTGGCAGTGTTGTTTTCGCTCTCGGTTGAACTGCTGAATATTCGCTTGCGAAGAAATTTTGATTGAAAATTTATTACTCCGAAACCTTATACTAACTCACATCATTAAAACCACATAGAAACATGGTTGGGTGTTTGTTTGTGCAAGCAAACACCCAGTTTTTCTTGAGTACTCTGCGTGAAACAAAAAAGAGAAGAGTTTACATATTGAACATAGCCCACTATTCAGAATCAACTTATGTTTCTATGTAGTTAAATAATTTATGGTATTTGTGTACACACGGTGGCTCTTGAGAGAGGTTAGAGGTGTATTTTCAAAACCTATTTTAAAGTCCAAATGGTATAATGCCAACAATTTCAGAGCAATAAAAAAAGCCGACATTTCTGTCGGCTTCTTCACTTTTGCTCCCCCTCTTGGGCTCGAACCAAGGACCCCAAGATTAACAGTCTTGTGCTCTAACCAGCTGAGCTAAGGAGGAATTTTCCCTCAAAGGGAGTGCAAATGTATAATTCCCGAATAAATCTCACAATCTTCGCGCCTGAAAATTTTGACTACAACACCCAAATTATCAATTATCAATTAAAAATAATCAATCAGAATGAGTCTTCTAACCGTTGGTACTGTTGCGTTTGACGCTATTGAAACACCTTTTGGAAAAACAGATAAAATAGTTGGCGGTGCAGCCACTTATATTGCGTGGAGTGCTTCTTTTTTCTCCCAAAGAGTAAATATAGTGTCGGTAATTGGCGATGATTTTGACATGAACGAACTGGAAAAGCTGAAAACAAGAGGCGTTGATGCAACCGGAATCGAAATAAAAGCAGGCAAGAAAAGTTTTTTCTGGAGCGGAAAATATCACTTGGATATGAACACGCGCGATACGCTTGTTACCGACCTGAATGTGTTGCTGGAATTTAATCCTGTGATTCCCGAAAGTTACCAAAACAGCGATATTCTTTTGCTTGGAAACATTGACCCGAATCTGCAACTGAATGTTTTGAATCAGCTTGAACAAAAGCCCAAACTTATTGTGCTGGACACCATGAATTTTTGGATGACTCCTTCCTACAAAGAAAAACTTTTGGAAGTTATCAGCCGCGTAGATGTGCTTACTGTTAATGATGCAGAAGCGCGGGAGCTGTCGGGAGAATACTCGTTGGTGAAAGCCGCCAAAAAAATTCTTTCAATGGGTCCTGAATATCTTGTAATAAAAAAGGGCGAACACGGTGCATTATTGTTTCACGATAACAATGTGTTTTTTGCTCCCGCACTTCCGTTGGAAGATGTTTTTGACCCAACGGGCGCAGGCGACACTTTTGCCGGTGGCTTTGCCGGATACTTGGATAAAACCCGCGACATCAGCTTTGACAACATGAAACGCGCTATTATTTACGGCTCGGCAATGGCTTCTTTTTGCGTTGAAAAATTTGGCACTGAAAGATTGAAAGAACTCAATCATCACGACATCGAAGAGCGCGTGAAAGACTTCATTGACTTGGTGCAGTTTGATATTGTGCTGGAGGGCTAAACTTTTTCTTCTCTAAATATTAAACTCCATCATCGAGGATCTGAAAACTGTTTCGTAGTAGCTTTCATACATCGGCAAAATATTTTCGAGCGAAAAAATTTGTGCGTGCGCAAAAGCATTTTGCTTAAATTCCTTGAGCCGCGCATCATCACTCAAAATAAATATTGCATTCTTAGCCATGTCATCCACATCACCAACATTGCTCATAAATCCTGTTTTTCCCTGAATCTGGATTTCGGGCAAGCCGCCTGCATTGGAAGTAATTACAGGCACTTCGCAAGCCATTGCTTCCAATGCAGCCAAGCCAAAACTTTCGGTTTCAGAAGGCAGCAAAAACAAATCTGCAAGGGCAAGCAAATCTTCCACAGCATCCTGCTTGCCAAGAAAACGAACATGCTCACAATTGCCCAACTGGCGACAAAGCAACTCAATGCTCATCCGCTCGGGACCATCGCCCACCAACAATAATTTTGACGGAATCTGCTTGCGCACTTTATCAAACATCAGCACAACATCTTCCACTCTTTTCACTTTTCGGAAATTGGAAACGTGCATCAGAATTTTTTCGCCTTGTGGTGCAATGGCTGTTTTAAAATGCTCTTTGTTGGTTTTTCTAAAGCGCGCAAAATCAATAAAATTCGGAATCACTTCAATATGTTTCTTGATATTGAAATGCTTGTAAGTATCTTCTTTTAATGATTCCGAGACAGAAGTGATGCCATCGGAATGATTGATAGAAAAAGCAACTACGGGCAAGTAACTCGGGTCGCGCCCAACGAGTGTAATGTCTGTGCCGTGCAGCGTTGTAATAAATGGAATATTGATTTTTTGTTCCTTCAAAATATTCCTTGCCATCAATGCAGAAGAAGCGTGCGGAATAGCATAATGCACATGCAATAAATCCAATTTTTCAAACTTTACTACATCTACAATTTTACTTGCCAGTGCAGATTCATAAGGCGTGTATTGAAACAATGGATAGTCCAACGAACTTACTTCATGATAAAAAATGTTTTCGTGAAAAGCATCTAAACGCACGGGTTCCTGGTAGGTAATAAAATGAACCTGATGTCCTTTTTTGGCAAGCGCTTTGCCCAACTCTGTTGCCACAACACCGCTACCGCCATAAGTCGGGTAACAAACAATTCCTATTTTAATGAAATCCATACGAGCGAAGGTAGAAAGTTGATTTTACGAATAGGTTAAAGAGATTTAAGAAACATAAACTCAAACAAACAACTCCTCCAATTTGTTTGCGCGTGAGCCTTTCACCAAAATTAAACTATCGGTTGGAAGGTTTTCGGCAAACCATTCTTTAGCTTTTTGTGCATCAGCAAACCAAGTTGCTTTTTCTTTTGCAAAAGCAAATTCGCTGCCTATAAAAATGAGTTGATGTAATGAAATTGAAAGGGCAAGTGTTGCAATATCTTGGTGAACTTCTTCGGATGAATTTCCCATTTCTTTCATGCCACCGAGTATGGCAATTTTTTTTTCTCCTTTAAGCAAAGCAAAATTTTCCAAAGCCGCTTTCATGCTGCTTGGGTTGGCATTGTAGCAATCTAAAATGATAGTATTGCTGCCTTTAGTTATTTGTTGCGAACGATTGTTTGACGGAACATAGCTTTCAATCGCTGATTTAATTTTTTCAAAAGGCACACCAAAATATTTGCCGATACAACAAGCAGCCAATACGTTTTCAAAATTGTAGTTGCCTACTAAATTGGTGCGAATAATTGAGTCATTCATTTCAAAATTCAAAAACGCGCCTTCAATTATTTTGCTCGTACAGAAAGCATTTTTTGTTCCGTAAGTAATCCATCTGTTTTCAGCAAAACCCGCTTCGGCAGCTTTATTCATCAGCAGTTCATTATCAGCATTGATAAAGATTTTTGCATCCTTATTTACCAAAAAGCGATACAATTCTGTCTTGCCTTTTACAACGCCTTCAAAACCGCCAAAACCTTCAAGATGCGCCAAACCAACATTAGTGATTAACCCAAAATCAGGCTCAGTGTAATGACAATAAGCATCAATTTCATTTTGATGATTAGCGCCCATTTCCACCACTGCAAAATCTACATCAATCGGCATAGAAAGCAAAGTGAGCGGAATGCCTATATGGTTATTCAAATTGCCTTTTGTTGCCTGTGTTTTGAATGTGGTAGAAAGCACAGCCGCTATCAATTCTTTGGTAGTTGTTTTGCCATTGCTGCCCGTTAATGCAATTACTTTTCCTGTAAATTGTTTGCGGTGATGAAATGCCAACTGTTGAAGCGTGGTCAATACATTTTCAACTTTAATTATTCGCTCATCATTTGAAACAGCTTCATCAACAATCGAATATGCTGCGCCATTTTGCAGTGCCGTTGCGGCAAACGTGTTGCCATTGAAATTGTCGCCTTTCAGCGCAAAAAAAAGATTGCCATTTTGGATGTTGCGCGTATCGGTTGTTACACCTGTTGATTGCTGAAAAAGTGCGTAAAGCGATGGAATGTTCATGTTGAAGATTGCTAAAGCAATAATACTATTTGCAACAGAATCAACAGGTATTCCAAAATTTAATATTGCACTCATTTGCCATAAGTGTTTTATTTCGCCAACAAATTATTGCTTGTTTATGAATAAAATTTTACTGCATTCAATCGTTATGCTTTTGAGTTTATCTGCAATGTCGCAGGATTTAAAACATTGCGGGGCGGATGAATTTGCTTATGAGTTTTATAAGTCGAATCCGCAATTGCAAAAATTGATGGAACAAAAACGTGAAGAGCTTCGATTGCATACAAAAAAATATGTGTCAGAAAATTATGCAAGGCGTTCAGCAGATTCTATTCTTACAATTCCTGTGGTGTTTCATATCATTCATAATTATGGCAATGAAAATATTTCGGAAGCGCAGATTCAAAGCGGCTTAAAAGTTCTGAATCAAGGGTTCAGAAAACAACTTGCAGACACCGCAAATATTGTTGCAGATTTTAAATCCATCGTAGCCGATTGTGAAATTGAATTCAAACTTGCCAAACTTGACCCCAACGGAAAGTGTACAAATGGTATCAATCGCATTGCTTCGCCACTCACAAATATTGGCGACCACAGCGTAAAAAATCTGATTCATTGGAATCCTTCAAAATACCTGAACATTTATGTGGTGAAGAAAATTGCAAACCTTGCCGGGCATTGCCTGATGCCCGATCAGGCTGCTGCAAAACCTGAGTGGGACGGCATGGTTATCAGCCACGAATATGTTGGAGATACCGGAACTGCAAACAAATTGCGATCAGTGGTTTTGGCGCATGAAGCCGGACATTATCTCAATCTGTTTCACATTTGGGGCGGCAACAATGTGCCGGGACATTTTTACCAACAAGTAGGGCTACCCGGTAATTGCACAATTGGCGATGATGTTGATGATACGCCACCTACAACGGGCTGGAGTGTCTGCAACTTGAATGCGGCATCTTGCGGCAACACAGTGGACAATGTGCAAAATGCAATGGATTACAGCTATTGCAATTTTATGTTTACCGAAGGGCAGAAACAAAGAATGCGCGCGGCTTTGCGCTCATCGGTTGCCAATAGAAACAACCTTGTGTCGCAGCAAAATTTAATTGCAACGGGTGTACTGAATTTTGATTCGTTGTGTGTTGCAAACTTCACTGCAAATTCAAGAATTGTTTGCACGGGTGATGACATTTCTTTTACCGACAAATCTCTTTTCAACGCAACAGGATGGGATTGGAATTTTGGTGACGGACTAAATTCTACAGACAAAAATCCTGCTAACACTTATTTCGATGCAGGCGATTACGATGTGGTTTTAACC